>NZ_JBSFKQ010000009.1:0-206487 GCF_053598615.1 Kitasatospora sp. NPDC001095
TCCTGGGCCGAGGACACCTGCCGCCTCGGCCTGGGCCACGATCTCGCGGGCGGCCTTCAGCTTGATCGAGCCGGCGAAGTTGAACCCCTCCACCTCGTGGAGGCCGGCGTCCGCTGCGACCGGCGTCCGCTGCGTGTGAGGAGGCCGCCGCGCACGTCCGGGCCATGTGCGAGGCCGGGCTGGGCGCCGTGTCCTCCCGGCACGCCGTGCCGCTGGAGGCCTCGGCCGCCCTGTGCACCGACGACGACCCGGGAGGCCCTGCGGCTCTTCGCCCTCGCGCTGGACACCCCCGGCGCACCATGCTGCGCGGCGCGCTCGGCCCGGTGTCGGAGCCGCCGCGGTGCGCGGGCCGAGGCTACGCCCCCGGCGCGCCCAGGGCGGCGTCCGTGTCCCGCCCGCCCCAACCGCCGTCCGGGCGGCGCCAGATGACGTGGACGCCGAAGACGTCGCGTACGGTGTCGGCCGACCAGTCCTCGGTGGGCGCTTCGGCGAGCACCAGGTAGAGAGCGGTGGCGGCCGTGGGCAGGGTGTGGTTGATCTCCAGCAGCCGGGTCGCGCCCGAGCGCAGGTCAGGGTAGGAGGAACAGCCGGCGCCGAGCGCCTCGTAGAGGAAGAGGCCCTGCCCGGTGACGCAGCCGACATCGACGACCGGCGAGTCGGTCGGCTGGAAGTCGGCCCAGAGCAGGGCCGACTTCAGCGCGTGCCGGACCGCCTCGTGCTTCTTGCACCTGCGGTCGGCCTCGGCGGACGCCTCCAGCATGCGGAGGAATCCCTCCTTCGTGGCCGGGGCGGGTGCGGCGGGGGTGCTGACCGCGGGGACCATCGGGCTGTCGTCCTCCTGCTCGGGGTGGCGCGGGGCGGCGGGGGGCGTGTCCGCGTCGGTGGGGGCGGGTTGGGTGGGGCTGGTCTCGGCGGGGGCGGTCTCGGCGGGGGTGGTCTCGGTGGGGGTGGTTGAGGCCGAGGTGGCGGGGGCGAAGCGGGCCCGGAGCCTCTCGCGGGCTTCGGCCAGGCGCTCCGTCCAGCCCGACGCCGTGAGCTCCGCCCGGAGCCGGGCGAGGTCCAGGGCGCCCTCCTTCAGCGCGCGGTTGGTCGTCGCGGCGAGGTCGCGCAGAGCGCCCAGCGCGTCCCGGTCGGGGGAGCCGAGCAGGTGGAACACGTCGACCCAGTCGGCCTGGTCCCGCCGCAGCACGCGGTTGGCCATGCCCTGCAGCTCGGAGAGGTGGACGCGGGCGTCCGGGACGTTCCCGTCCCTCCCGACCAGCTCGCCGAGCACGTCCAGCGCCGCGACGTAGCGCCCCGCCATTCGTTCGGAGACCGGGGACCGGCCCCGCTGGTCGGCGGTGAGGACGGTCTGGGTGGTCTCGTTCGCGAACACCCAGCAGTCCAGCTTCTCGCCCAGCCGCGGCGGCACCGAGCCGTGCCGGACGGTGAGGACGACGGGCCGGTCGATCCCGGGGGAGACGGGCTTGACCCGGTAGCGGCCCCCGGGGGCGCGGCCGACGACCTCGACCCTGACGTCCGCGCCGATCCGGGGGAGGGTGCCGGTGGCCTTCTCCGGCGGAACGGCCTGCTGTGGATCGGCCTGAGGTGCGGCCTGTGGATCGACCTGGGGTGCGGCCGGGCCGGGGGCGGTGAGAGCCTCCGGCAGCGGAGCGGTGTGGAGCACGGTGAGGCTCTGGGTACTGCGGGTCAGGGCCACGTACAGCTGCCGCAGCCCGGCCGGACCGCGATCGGCGATGGTGGCCGGCTCGATGACCAGGACGTGGTCGTACTCCATGCCCTTGGCCTGGGCGGCGGCCAGGACGGACACCGACTCGCGGCCCCCGGTGCCGCCCGTACCGTCTGCCACGGCACCGCCCGTGCCGTCGCCCGTGCCGTCGCCCGTGCCGTCGGCCGGGGCGCCGCTCCGGTTGAGCCGGCGGTCGATCTCGTCGAGCCAGTTCGAGTCGTCGGGGACGATGACGGCCACGGAACGGGGGGTGTGCCCGTCGTCGGTGCCCACCAGGCGGGCCACCTGGGCAACGGTGTCGTCGAGCAGTCGCCACGGGTCGGTCGCCACCGTCCGCACCGCGTCCGGGCCCACCGAGCGAACGGCTTGGGGAGACTCCAGCGTCGGTGCGACCGCCTGCGCGAGGGGCGCGACGAACCGCATGATCTCGACGGGAACGCGGTAGCTGGTGTCGAGCCGGGCGATGCGCCAGTCGCCGTTGTCGGAGAGGATCGCGCCGAGCTGCTCCCAGGTCGCCGGGATGTGCGGTCCGGTCGCCTGTGCGAGGTCGCCCAGGACGGTCATGGAGCCGTTGACGGCGCAGCGCCGCCGCAGGGTGCGGGCCTGCATGGGCGTCAGGTCCTGGGCCTCGTCGATCACGATGTGCCCGTAACGCCTCGGGGTCTCCCCGCTGATGAGCATCCGGAGCTCTTCGAGGCAGACCTGGTCGTCGAGGGTCCAGGGTTCGGCACCGGCGGTGGCGGCGCGGGACCTGAGCAGCACCGCCTGCTCGTCCGCGTCGAGGACGCCGTCGGCGCAGGCGGCCAGGAGCTCGGGCGAGTCGTAGAGGGTGCGCAGCGCCTCCCGGGCGCCCGGTGACGGCCAGACGCGGTCCACGAGTCGCTCGACCCGGCGGTTGCGCTCCAGGTCGCGGCGGACCGAGTCGGCCTGCCTGCGCCGCGGCGCGACGTCCGAGAGCTCCTTCAGCAGACGGTCCACGAGCAGGCCCCGGAAGCGGTCGCGGCGCTCCCGGTAGGGGCCGTCGCCGGTGTTGGCCCGGGCGAGCAGGGCGAGGACCTCGGACCGCGGCACGCGCAGCGTCGTGCTGCCGGCGGTCACGACGACCGTGGGCTCGTCGCCCTCGAAGGAGGGGGCTTCGGTGAGGTCGTCGAGGGCCTCGGGACGGTACTCGCGCTCGACGCGCCGCCGCAGGACGGCCGCCATCCGTTCGTCCGACTTCACCGTCCTGGCCCGCGGGGAATCCGTGCCGAGCACCTCGCCGTCCCACAGGCGGTTCAGCTGGACGGCGTTGACGTCCCGGGTGCCGAGGGTGGGGAGGACCTGGCCGACGTAGTCGAGGAACCGCTGGTGGGGGCCGATGACCAGGATGTCCTGGGCCTTGAAGTGGGCGTTGTCGACGAGCCAGGTCACCCGGTGGAGGCCGACAGCGGACTTGCCGGTGCCGGGGCCGCCCTGGATGACCAGGATGTCCGAGGGGGAGCCGGTGACCAGGGCCATCTGGTCGCGCCGGATGGTCTCGACGATGTCCCGCATCCGGCCGTTGCGCGAGCGCTGGAGTTCGCGCAACAGGAAGTCGTCCGGCCGGAGTTCCGGGCGGCGTTCCGGACGGGGCGGGGCGGGGGCGTCGGCCGGGTCGTTCGCCGCGGGGTGGGCGCCGCGCCGGCCGCGGTGCTCGGTGGCCTGCCGGGGGACCGGCCGGGGAGTGGGGCGGGGCGTGGGTCCGGGGGTCGGCCGGGGTACGGGACGGGGCTCGGTGGCCGCCTCGGGGGACGCTTCGGCGACCGCCTCGGGGGCGGGTGCGGGGAGCGCGTCGGGCATCGGGGCGGAGGCCGGCGGGGCGATCTCGTCGAAGTAGTCCTTGACGATGTGCCGCACGCACCGCAGCCGGCGCCGCAGGGAGACCTCGCCCGGAGACTCGGGCAGGGCCTCCGTCCACCGCTTCGCCAGTGGACTCGTCCAGAGCACCACCACCGGATCGCGCGCGTCGTCCCGTACGCCCCGGCGCCCGATGTACCAGGGGCGGGGCTGCCCGCCGGGGTCCTCCGGGGCGTCGACCCGGGCGAAGACCAGGGCTTCGTCGTTGAGCCCGTCGTACTCCGCGGCCCTGGCCTCCGCCTCCGCCCGGTTGGCGATCCCGTCCTTGCCACTCGCCGATGCCTCGGCCGTCGACGATCCGCTCAACTCACCGAGCCGTGCGGCGTAGCAGCGGTAGGCGTGGTCCACCGCGCGCTGTTCGACAGCCAGGACCTGGTCCCGAGTGGTCGTGCCCATGTGCGTCCTCCCTGCGGTGCCTGGGGCACCGCTGCGGGCCTGCGTCACGGGCCTGCGTCCGTGCGTGGTGAAACAACTACCAGAGAGCGGGCGGTGACGAACAGACGGAACTGGCGTTCCCCGGGCGGGGGTTCGGCGCCGGGCGGACCGGGCGGACCGGGCGGACCGGGCGGACCGGGCGGCCCGGAGGGCGGGCGGGTGGTCGGTCGGGCGTCGGTCGGCGTCGGGCGGGGTGCCCGTGAGCTTCGCGGGGCGGTGGTGGTGACGATGACGGTGGCGGTTGGGATCCTCCCTCGATCGGGGGAGGAGCGGGGCCGGAAGGCCGGTGATACTGGCGCACATGATCAAGGGACTGCGGCTGCTGCTGCGCGGGTCGACGTACAAGGGTGTGCTGTTCGCGGTGGTCGGGGCGCTGGCCGGGCTGCCGGTCGCGATGCTCGCGCTCGCACTGACGCTGGGGGTGGACGGCCGGCCGGAGGCGGCCTGGGTGGGGCTGCCGGTGTGGGTGCTGCTGCTCGGGGTGGCCGGGCTGCCGCGGGTGGTGCGCCGGGTGCTGGTGGCGGGGGCGCGGCGGCTGCTGGGCGTCGCGGTGCCCGACCCGGTGAAGGGGGCCGCGGCGGAGCGGTGGCGGACGCCGGCGTTCGTGGTGGCGCACGTGCTGCTGGGGTGGACGGTGCTGGTCGGCGGCAGCACGCTGCTGGTGATGGGCGTGACGCTGCCCGGCCGCTGGGCGGCGGGCGAGGCGCGGGTGAGCCTCTTCGGCTGGGCCACGGAGCTGACGGGCGTCTGGGCCTGGATCGTCGCGGCACTCTGCCTGGCCCTGGCGGCCGCCCTGTTCGCGGGGGTGTCGGGCGCGCTGCGGTGGCTGGCGCCGCGACTGCTCGGGCCCTCGCCGGCCGAGCGGCTCGCGATGGCCGCCGAGCGGGAGCGGCTGCTGGCCGAACGCAACCGGCTGGCACACGAGTTGCACGACTCGATCGGGCACACCCTGACCGCCGCCACCATCCAGGCGGCCGTCGCGGGCGAGGTGCTGGCCGCCGACCCGGCCGCGGCCAGGGCCGCCATGCGCAGCATCGAGGAGTCCACCCGGGCCGCGCTGGAGGACCTCGACTACGTGCTGGGCGCGCTGCGCGAGGAGCAGTCGGGCACCGCGCCGACCCGCACGCTCGCCGACCTGCCCGAACTGGTCGACCGGCTGCGGCACGCGGGCGCGGTCGTGGTGCCGCGGACCTCCGGGAACCTGGCGCAGGTGCAGGGCACGCTCTCCCGGGCCGCCTACCGGATCGTCCAGGAGGGGCTGACCAACGCGCTGCGGCACGGCGCGGGCGGGCCGATCGAGCTGCGGGTGGCGGCGGGACCGGAGGAACTGGAGCTGTGCGTGGTCAACGGGACGGGCGGCGGTCCTGGCGGCGGGGCCGGTGCGGCGGGGGCCGAGGCGGGCGGCTTCCCGACCTCGGGGCACGGGCTTCCCGGCCTGGCCGAGCGGGTGCGGCTGCTGCACGGCGAGTTCGAGGCCGGGCCGTACGGGGAGGGGCAGTGGCGGTTGGCGGTCCGGCTGCCGATGCGGTGGTCGGCGTGAGCGGTGTGAGCGGCGCCGATCCGGGTACGCCCGACGTCACCCTCCTGATCGCCGACGACGACCCCGTCACCCGCAGCGGGCTGGGCACCCTGTTGGGTGCCCAGCCGGGCGTCACGGTGGTCGGAACGGCCGCCGACGGGGTCGAAGTGGTCGAGCGGGCACGGCTGTTGCGGCCCGACGTGGTGCTGATGGACGTGCGGATGCCGCGCCGCAACGGGATCGAGGCGACCCGCGAACTGCTGAGGGAGCACGGCCCGGTGAGCGAGCGCGGCCCGTCGGGGGAGCAGGGCGGCCCTCCCAAGGTCGTGGTGATCACCACCTTCGAGAACGACGGCTACGTCACCGCCGCGCTGAGCGCCGGAGCCTGCGGCTTCGTGCTCAAGCGGCTGCCCGTCCCGCAGATCGCCGAAGCGGTGCGGGTGGTGGCGGCCGGGGAGGCGGTGCTGTTCCCCGCCGCCCTGCGCCGGATGGTCGCGCCCCGGCCGCTGGACTCGGCCGAGGCGCTGCCCCGGGCGGGGCTGACCGGGCGGGAGGAGGAGGTGCTGCGGCTGATGGCGACCGGACTGTCCAACCCGGAGATCGCGCAGGCGCTCGCGGTGAGCCAGGAGACGGTCAAGACGCATGTGGGGAACGTGTTGAGCAAGCTCGGCGCGCAGAACCGGACCCACGCCGTGGTCATCGCGTACGAGAGCGGGCTGGTGGTGCCGGGCCTGCCGGGGGCCTGACCGGCACCCGGCGGGGTTCAGGGCCGCGGGTCGATCGGGGTGAGGGTGCCGAGGCGGTCCTCGACGGCCTGGGCGGCGGCCAGGCAGAGGTCCTCCCGGAAGGCCCGGCCGACGAGCTGGACGCCGGTCGGCAGGCCGTCCGCGTCGAGGCCGGTGGGGACGGCGACGGCCGGGACGCCGACGAGGCTGGTCACCGAGCAGAGCCGCATCGCCGAGGCGACCCGGTCACGGCCCGCCTGGTCCCGCGACTCCAGGCCGGGCTCGACCGGCGGCTCGGTGAACACCGGGCCCAGCAGCAGCGGGTACTCGTGCAGGAACTCCGCCCAGGAGCGGCGGATGCCCATCCGAGCGCTCAACAGCCGGACCAGGCCGGCGACGTCCGCGGGCGGGGCGCTGCGCATCGTCAGCTCGATGTAGCGGTCGCCGCCCTCGCCCAGCAGCTGCCGGACGGCGGGCCAGGTCGGTGCGAACTCGCTGACGGGGAGGCGGTGGTAGGTCTCGTACGCCTCGTCCAGCCTCGGGACGTCGGGGATCTCCCGGACGTCGTACCCGGCGTCGCGCAGTGCGTCGGCGGCGGTCTCGACGGCGCGGCGGACGGCGGGATGGACGCCGCGGCCGCCCGGGTCGGTGACGACGGCGACCCTGATCGGGCCGTCGAGCGGCTCCCCGTACAGCGGGACGGGCACGGCGCGCGGGTCGCGGACGTCGGTGCCCGCCAGCGTCTCGTAGGCGAGCCGCAGGTCGGCGACCGTACGGGCCAACGGGCCGTCGGTGACCAGGACCTGGGAGGCCGGGCCGGGGTCGTCCGGCCCGATCAGGCGCTGGTCGGTGGGGAAGCGGCCGAGGGTCGGCTGGAGGGCGGCGACGCCGCAGAACGAGGCCGGGACGCGGACCGAGCCGCCGGAGTCGTTGCCGAGCCCGAGCGGGGCCATCCCGGCGGCGACGGCCACGCCGTCCCCGCCGCTGGAGCCGCCGGGGGTGCGGCTCGCGTCCCACGGGTTGCGGGTGTCGCCGTACAGCTCGCTGCGGGTGTGCATCCCGGCGACGATCAGGGTCGGCATGTTGCTGTGGCCGATCGGGATCGCCCCCGCCGCGCGCAGCCGGGCGACCGGGACGGCGTCGGTGGTGGCGACGTGGTCGCGGAAGTGCGGGGCGCCGAAGGTGGTGGGCACGCCGGCGATCGGGGTGCACTCCTTCACGGTGAACGGCACACCCGCGAGCGGGCCCGGTTCCTCGCCCGCGGCCCGGCGGCGGTCGGTGTCCCGGGCGGCCTCGCGGGCCCGGTCGGCGAGGAGCTGGGTGACGGCGTTCAGGTCGGGGTTGACCTCGGCGATCCGGGCCAGGTGGCTGTCCACCACGTCCAGTGCCGACGCCTCGCCCGTGCGCACGGCGGCGGCGAGTTCGGTGGCGGGCCTGCTCCACAGGGGCATGGGGGTACTCCTCCGACTTGCGACGTTCCGATGCGGTTGCATCGGTTGCCGTACTCTAGTCCGAGAACCGATACGCTTGCATCGGAATAAGTCCGAGACCGGATGACGTGCGGAGGAGACCGGAGATGCCCAAGCAGGTGGATCACGAGGACCGGCGCCGGCGGATCGCCGAGGCCGTCTGCCTGCTGGTGGACGAGCACGGGCTGGAGGGCGTCAGCCTGCGGGACGTCGCCACCCGGGCGGAGGTCTCGATGGGGGCCGTCCAGCGTTGCTTCCGCACCAAGGAGGAGATGCTCCTGTTCGCGCTCACCCATGTCGGCGAGCGGGTCGCCGAGCGGGTGCGCGGCCGGCTCACGGCCGGCCCGGCGCAGTCGGCGGCCAGCGAACTCGGGCTGGTGGCCGGTGAGGTGGCGCTGCTGCGGGAGGAACACCGGGCGGAGGCCAGGATCTGGCTCGCCTTCGTCGCCGGAGCCGCCGTCAACCCGGCGCTGGCGGCGACCCTGCGGAGCAGCTACGCGGCGCTGGAGGAGCTGATGGTGCGGCTGGTCGCCGAGGCCGCCGGCGCGGCGGTGGTCGGCGGGTCGGCGCTGGGCGGGGAGGCGGCGGGCGCGGCGGTGGTCGCGCGGACCGAGGCCCGGACGCTGCTCGCCCTGGCCGACGGGCTCACCGCGCACGTCCTGGTCGGGCACCGGACGGTGGCGGAGGCGGAGGAGGTCCTGCACGCGCACCTGGCCGGGCTCTGGGCGCGCTGCTGAAACGGGGGCGGGGGCCGTCATCCATGGCGAATCCGCGCCGAATCCGCGCCGAATTCGCGCCGATGAGATGATCCACGGACGGGGCGGTCGGCGGCGGGGCGGTCTGACCCCGAGGCCCCGAGGCCCCGAGAGCCCGAAAGCCGGAACCCCCGAATCCCGGTTGCCAGCCGGCGGGCCGGGCGGCGAGGATTCGTTCGTGTCCGAGACGGTGTTCGAGACGGTGTCCGACGGGCCAGAGCTGCGGCCCTACCCCAAGATCCCGGCCCGCGGCCGCTCCGGCGGGCCCGGCAGTCGGGAGTGGACCGCGGCGGAGAAGGTGCACGGGGCGCACTTCGCCGTGGTCTGCGAAGGCGGCTCGGTGCGGGCCGCGAAGCGGCGCGAACTGCTGGACGACGAGGGGCTGGACGGCTTCTTCGGCGTGAGCCGGATCTGGCCCGAACTCTCCGTCGCGGCGGCCCGGTTCGCCGCCGCGGTGCGCGGAACCGGCGGCCCCGACGCCGTGGTGACGATCTACGGCGAACTGGCCGGCGGCCGCTACCCGCACCCCGAGGTGCCCGTCGCCCCCGGCGTCGACCCGGTCCAGACCGGCGTCTGGTACGCCCCCGGCCTGCGTTGGCTGCCGTTCGACGCCACCGTCGAGACACCCGAAGGCCGTTGGTGGATCGCCGACCGCACCCTGCGCACGGCCGCGCGGGCCGCCGGACTCACCTGCGTGCCCCTGCTCGGACACGGAGCCCTGAACACCCTGCACGACCTCCCGGTGCGCTACCCCACCCGGGTGCCCGCCCTGTTCGGCCTGCCCGAGCTGCCCGACAACCTCGCCGAGGGGTACGTCCTCAAGCCGGCCGGCGAGTGGCACGAGTCCGGTCCGGCCCGCCCCCTGGTGAAGGTGAAGCAGCAGGCCTTCGCCGAGGACGACCGCTACGACGGCGCCCGCCCGTACCTCCCCCCGCCCGAGGGCGCGGCCGGCGTCCCCGCCTGGCTCCTCGTCCAGGCCTCCGCCCTGCTCACCCCCACCCGCGCGGCGGCCGCCGTCAGCAAACTGGGCCCGCGCGCGGCCGTGGAGGCCGTGGCGGAGGAGATCGCGGCGGACGTGGCCGACGAACTCGCCGACGCCGTGGGTGGGTTGGATGCCGCCGCCCTGGCCGCGCTGCGCCTGGCCCTGGAACCCGGCGCGCGCTCGTTGGCGTCCTTCGACGCGCAGGACCGGCGCAACTCCTGACAGCGGGGGAGCGGAAGCGGCCCGGGCGAGAAGGCGGCTGTCGCGAGCCGAGGCGCGAGGGTCGTGTGCGGGAGGCTTCCAAGTCCGGTGGGCGGGGCTCGACCGGTACGCGCCCGCGGCCGGCGACCGCACCGACCTGCGGCTGTCGCCGCTGCTCGCCGAGGACCTGACCGGGCTGCCGCCCGCGTACATCGGCACCGCGGGCTTCGACCCGCTGCGCGACGAGGGCGAGGCGTACGGGCGGGCGCTGGCGGAGGCCGGAGTCGCGGTGCGGCTGAGCCGGCAGTCGGACCTGATCCACGGGTACGTCAACTACCTCGGCCTCGGCGGGCGCTTCCGGGGGGCGGCCGCCGAGGCGGCGGAGGCGCTGCGGCAGGCGATCGGCGGGTAGCGGACAGGCGTACGGCCGAGGGCGGGACATGGGGGAGGGTCCGCCCCGCGCCGTGCCGTGGGGGGTGGGGGTGGACCGGGCCGGGGCGGGCCGTGCATGCAGGGGGCGTGAGCCGACGCCCGCGCGCCGGGTCGTTGCCGCATGGGGGGTTCTCGGCGCCCGGCTCTTATTGTACTGTCCGTCTAATAAGCGGGTGAGCGGGAGCCCGCGGCGGAACAGGCACCTGGAGGCAGCCATGGCGCTCAGCTGGCACGCGGGGCACGGCCACACCACGGCCGACGACGACGTCTCGAAGCGGCTGCTGGAGTCGGCCGCCACCCTCTCCTTCGACCCCTCGACCGAGATCGACTGGGACGCTCCTCTCCCGGACGAGCACTACGGCCTCAATCCGGAGTGGAGCACCCTCTACGGCACCCGACTGTGGGACGAGATGACCGAGCGGCAGCGGGTCACACTCACCCGGCACGAGGTCTGCTCGATCATGAACACCGGCATCTGGTTCGAGATGATCCTCCAGCAGATGGTGCTGCGCGACCAGTACCTCAAGAACCCCGCCAGCGCCGAGTTCCAGTTCGCGCTCACCGAGATCGCCGACGAGTGCCGCCACTCGATCATGTTCGCCCGGGCCTGCGAGAAGATGGGCGTCCCCGCCTACCGCCCGCACAAGCTGATCGCCCAGGCCGGACGCGCCTTCAAGGCGCTCGCCAAGGGCGAACTCGCCTACGGCGGCATCCTGGTGGCCGAAGAGGTGCTCGACGTCATGCAGCGCGACTGGATGCGCGGCGAGAACGTCCTGGAGATCGTCCGCGGCACCTCCCGGATCCACGTGGTCGAGGAGTCCCGGCACATGAAGTTCGCCCGGCAGGAGATCCGCGAGCGGATGCGCCACGCGAGCCCCGCCCGCCGGCGCACCTCGGCCACCGGTATCGCCGTGGGCGCGTACGTCATCGTCACCAGCATGGTCCACCCGGGCGTGTACAAGGCCGCCGGGCTCGACGTCCCGCGGGCGCTCGCCGAGGTGCGGGCCAACGAGCACCGCAAGGCGATGATGCGCACCAGCTCCCGGCACCTGATGGCCTTCCTCGCCGAGACCGGGCTGCTCACCAGCCGCGCGGCGGCCGTCTACCGCCGGGTTCACATGCTCTGACGAAACGTCAGGAACTCTTCCACCGGATCGTTTCCCGCCCATCGGACACAGCGAGGACCCCACCCCGGCCATGGCCTACGCGATCACCCAGACCTGCTGCAACGACGCCTCGTGCGTGTCCGTCTGCCCGGTCAACTGCATCCACCCGACCCCGGACGAGCCGGAGTTCGGCACCACCGACATGCTCTACATCGACCCGCGGGCGTGCATCGACTGCGGCGCCTGCGCGGACGCCTGCCCGGTGGACGCGGTGTTCCCGGTCGACCGGCTGCGCGGCCCCGACACCGTGTTCGGCGACCTCAACCGCGACTGGTTCCGCGACCACCCCAGCGACCACGCCTGGGGCGCGCCCAGCTTCCCGCGCAGCCTGCCGGGCGGGCTCGGCACGCTGCGGATCGCCGTCGTCGGCACCGGCCCGTCCGCCGGGTACACCGCGCAGGAACTGCTGCGCAGCACCAGCGCCGAGATCACCATGATCGACCGGCTGCCCGTCACCGGCGGCCTGCTGCGGCACGGCGTCGCCCCCGACCACCAGTCCACCAAGCGGATCGTGGAGAGCTTCGCGAGCGTCTTCCACGACCCGCGGCTGCGGATGCACCTCAACGTGGAGATCGGCACGGACGTCAGCCACCAGGAGCTCGCCGCGCACCACCACGCGGTGGTGTACGCGGTCGGCGCGGCCGCCGACCGCCGGCTCGGCATCCCCGGCGAGGACCTGCCGGGCAGCCTGCCCGCAACCACCTTCGTCGGCTGGTACAACGCCGAACCGACCGTGCCCGCCGAGGCGGTGGAGCTGTCGGCCGCCGAGCGGGTGGTGGTGGTCGGCAACGGCAACGTCGCGGTGGACATCGCCCGCATCCTGCTCACCGACCCCGACCGGCTCGCGGCCACCGACATCGCCGACCACGCGCTGGCCGCGCTGCGCCGCGGCAGGGTCAGGGAGGTCGTGCTGCTCGCCCGGCGCGGTCCGGAGCAGGCGGCGTGGACCAGGGCGGAGTTCGTGGCGCTGCGGCAGCTGCCGGGCGTCGAGGTGGTGGTGGCGGACGACCCGCAGGTGCGGGCGGCGATCGAGACGGCGGGGGTGGAGTCGGGAACGGGTGCGGGCGCGGGTGTGCCGGGATCGGGCTCGGGCGCTGCGCTGCTCGCCGGGCTGCCGCTGGTGCCGTACGACGGGGCCGCGGCGCCAGCGCCGGGGCGGCGGATCGTGCTGCGGTTCCTGTCGGCGCCGGTCGAGCTGTCCGGGAACGGGCGGGTCGAGGGCCTGACCGTCGAGCGGACCACCCTGGCGGCGGACGGCCGGGTCGAGGGCACCGGGGAGCGGGACGTGCTGCGGGCCGGGCTGGTGGTGCGCTCCATCGGGCACCGGGCAGTCCCGCTGCCCGGGCTGCCGTTCGACGAGCGGGCCGGGACGGTCGCCCACCGGGCCGGGCGGGTGGTCGACCCGGCCACCGGGCGCCCGCTGCCGGGGACGTACGTCGTGGGCTGGGCCAAGCGCGGACCGTCCGGCGGGATCGGCGCCAACCGGGCCTGTGCGCGGGAGACGGTGGACGCGCTGCTGGACGACGCGACCGCCCGCGTGCTGCCCGTCCCGGAGGCCGACCGCAGGGACTTCGAACGGCTGGTGCGCCGCCGGCGGCCGGACGCGGTCGGGCTGCGGGAGCTGCGGGCGGTGGACCGCGCGGAACGCGAGCGGGGCGAGAGCGAGGGGCGGCCCCGGGTGAAGCTCGCCACCGTCCCCGAGCTGCTGGCGGCGGGGCGGCGGCGGTAGCGGGGGCTGCCGGGGCCCGGGGGACTGTCGGGGGCCTGCTGCGGGCGCCGGGGGACTGCCGACTCTGGCCGGGGTGCCGGGGCCGGGCGGTGCCGGGGTGGGGCGGTGCCGGGGCGGCGTGACGTGCGCAGGGAGTCGGGTGGGCCGACTTCCTGCGCACCCGGCCGCTCCCCGCAGGGGGTTGACCTGCGTCGCGCCGGGTTGACGGGACCGTGTCCCGGTGCGGCCGGGGGCGTTGGGTGGGCGTGAGTGGTTTTGGGCGGCTGCCGGGGCCGGAGTGGCAAACGGGTGAAGAAACGATCCTGCGCGGCGCCCCGGACCGGCCGCCGGAAGCGTCGCAGGTGTCGCAGGCGCCGGAGGTACCCGGCCCCCCCGACGCGCCGGAGGCACCGGACGCACCGGACGCACCGGAGGCACCCATCTACGCCGAGCTGGCCCGGCGCTGGCAGGCCGAGGGGCGAGCCGTACCCGGACTGCCCGATCCGGTCTGGGAGTCGCTGGCCGCCCCGGCCGGGGCTCAGTCGGCGGTGTCCGGCTCGGGCCGCAGACCGCTCGAAGGCCCGGCCTGGGGCTCGCCCTGGAGTTCGGAGCGGAACCCGGCGGCGGGTTCGGGGTGGAACCCCGGATAGAACTGCCGCGCCCAGCGGTGGAACAGCCCGGTCGAACGCTCCCCGGGTACGAGCCGGGGCTGCGCCAGGTGCCGCTGGTGGGCCAGCACCGGCCGGTCCTGTTTGGTGATCCGCACCGAGGCCCGCAGCGCCGCCCAGGAAGCCGCCCGGTCGACGGTCCGCGCCGCGCCGACCCCCGGCACCGGCACCGTGGCGGTCACCGCGAACCGCACCCTGGTCCGCCACGGCGCGAGAGGCGTCGGCAGCACCCACCCACAAGGTGCCGCTCACCTGCGGCAGTTCCACCTCCAGTCGGCTCATCCCGAGCCCGGCGAGCGTCACCGGCTGCTCCAGGAGCACCGCGCCCAGCCCCGGGAGCCGGGTGGTGGTGCGCTGGTGGACGGTGAACAGCGGGCCGGCCGCCTCCGGCGGGGCGGTCTCGCGAAAGATCGGCCGGATCGCCTCGACCGTCCAAGCGCGAAGCGCCAAGCCCCGGCCTATGGCTCGAACTTGTGGATGGCGTCCGTGTCCGGACGTGACCGCCAGGAGCGCTTCAGCTCCGCCCAGCGGGCCTCCTGTTCCTCGGTGAGGACGCCCCGGAGCTCGGCCAGCTTGAGGAGTTGGGCCTCGGCGTCGGCGCCCAGGGGCTGGGCCTCGGCGCGGTAGTGGTCGGTGAGGAGCGCGTCGAGTTCGGGGCGGGTGAGGGCGGGGTCGAGGCGTTGGGCGAGCTTGGCCATGTTGCGGTAGGAACCCTGGAGGAGGAAGGGCGGCTCGGTGCGGGTGCGGTCGTCCTGGGCGGCGGAGGCGAGGTAGGCGCGGTTGACGGCCAGGACGGTGGAGCGCAGGTGGAGCAGGCCGGCCAGGACGGCGGTCATCCGCTCGGCCTCGGCGGCGGGCCAGGCGCCGGCCAGGGTGCCGCCGGGCAGGCCGCAGGCGCGGGCGAGCAGGGTGTCCAGGTCGGCGCGCTCGGCGGTGGCGAGCGGGGCGAGGTGGGGGTTGGCGGGCAGGGCGTTCTCGACGAAGCTGAGCGCGAAGAGGTCCTCGCGTCCGGCGACGGCGTCGCCCAGGTTCCACACGTCGGCGCGGTTGGCGAGCATGCCGGGCAGCCGGAAGAGGCGGCCGGACTCGGTGTACGGGTTGGCGGCCATGACCACGGCGAAGCGCTTGCCGCGCAGGTCCCACTCGCGGGCCTCGCCGTCCCAGACACCGTCGATCCGGCGCTGGGCGTCGCACAGCGGGATGAAGCGCTGGAGGAACTCGGGCGAGGTGTGCTGGACGTCGTCCAGGTAGAGCAGCACGTTGTCGCCCGCGTGCAGGGCGAAGTTGAGCTTCTCGAGCTCGCGCCGGGAGGTGGCGTCGGGGGCCTCGGCCGGGTCCAGCGAGGTGACCCGGTGGCCGAGCGCGGGGCCGCTGACGGAGACCAGCAGCAGGCCGAGCCGCTCGGCGAGGTACTCGACCAGGGTGGTCTTGCCGTAGCCGGGCGGGGAGACCAGCAGCAGCAGGCCGCTGCGGTCGACCGGCCCGCCGGACTCGGCGGTGCCGAGCTGCTTGGCGAGGTTGTCGCCGACCAGCGGCAGGTACACCTGGTCGATGAGCCGGTTGCGGACGAAGCCGTTGAGCGGGGCGGGCCGGTACTGGTCGAGCCGCAGCCGGGCGTGCTCGGCGGCCAGCAGGTCGCCGCGCAGTCGCTGGTAGGCCCGGTAGCCGGGCATCTCGACCTGCTCGAACTCCTCCACCCGGGCGAGGAGTTCGTCCAGCCGCAGGTCGAGTGCCCCGCCGGTGACTCGCGGGTGGTCGCCGAGCAGCCCGGTGACCCGGGCGCCCACGGCCCCCTCGGCGGGCCGGCGCGGCAGGGACGGGCAGAGCAGCGCGGCGGCGGCCTCGGCGAGGTCGGCCGGATCTGCGTCGGCGGATCCGGACTCCAGCCAGGCGGTGGCGAGTTGGCGCCGTACGGGCAGCAGCGCGGGCTCCTCGGGCAGTGCGGCCAGTGCCTCGGTGAGGCCGGCCGACTCGGGGGCGGCGCGGAACTTGTCGAGCAGTGCGGCGGCGCCCGCCGAGTGGGCGAAGCTGGGGGCGGCGGAGGCCAGTTCGGCCACCAGATAGGGCCCGGCGGGCTCCGCCCCCGGGACGAAGTCGGCCACGGCGGCGGTGAGTTCGTCGGCGAGTGAAGCCAGCGCGTCCAGCGCGGCCGCTGCCGGGGCGCCGCCGAAGGCGTCCCGGGCGAGGCCCAGCGAGCGGGCCCGGGTGTGCCAGAGCAGCCGCTGCCGTTCGTCGGTGCCGTGTGCCCAGTACAGCTGCGCGGCCGCCCGGGCGGCCGCCGGGTGGCGCAGCAGTCCGGCCTCGGCGTCGAGCCGGAGCAGGGCGCGGAGCAGCAGTGCGGCGTCGTGGTCGTGCACGCCGCGCTGGTAGCCCTCGTCCGGGCGTTGCTCGGCGGCCCGCCGGACGTACTCCAGCAGGTCGCCGTCCGCGGGCGGCGACCCGGCCTCGGCGGCCGACAGCAGGCTCGCCGCGAGGTACTCGGCGCGGTACAGCCGCGGGGTCTCCGAGGGCAGCGGGCGGTCCCAGTACCGCTCGGTGGCGGCGAAGGCCGGGTCGGTGACGGGGGAGCGGTAGTTCGTGCCGGTGAGGGTGAAGGCGGGGCGTCCGCGCCAGGGCACCAGGGCGAGTTCGGGCCGCTGGGTGGTGACGGCGAACAGGTGCCGGCCCAGTCGCAGGGTGCCGGGGCCGTCTCCGGCGAGTTCGGCGCGGTCGCGCAGGGCCCGGTGGGCGCGGCCGCGGGCGGCGCGCAGCCGGCCGGTCAGCTCCTCGGCCCGGACCCGGTCGCCGAGTGCGGTCAACTGCCCTGCGAGGTCGCTGAGTTTGACGGCCGTCGGGTCGGCGGCGAAGGCCGCCTCGATCTCCTCGGCGGAGTCCAGTGCGGCCAGTCGGCGGTGCAGGGTGTCGAGGATGCGTTCGGCGGAGGCGGCCAGCCGGTCGGCGCGCCGGGCCCGCTCCTCCAGCAGGTGCTGGCGGCGGGCGGTGAGCGCGTCGTGGATCTCGGTGCGCCGGGCGGTGAGCTGCTCGCCGAGGGCCGGGTCGGCGTCGGCGAAGCGGGTCTCCAACTGCTCGATCCGCAGCAGCAGTCGACCGAGCTGATCGTCGCAGGCCTCGGGGGTGTCGGCGGCGGCGAGCGCGGCGGTGGTGGCCTGGCCGAGCAGGGCGGTCTCGGCGGCGAACTCGGCGGCGGCCTCGCGGGTTCGCAGCTCGCGGCGGCGCACGGTCAGCACGGACCGGGCCCGGTTGAGCAGGCCGAGGACGTCGGCGAGCCGGTCGAGGATCGCGGTGCGGGTGGTGGCGTCGGCCAGGTCGAGGGTGCCGACCAGCTCCGAGACGGTCTGCAACGCCTCGCTCTGGGAGCCGAGTTCGAGCCCCAGTGGCTCGGCCTCGGCGGCGGTGGCGATGGCGGAGCAGCGCTCGGCGAGTTCGCCGGCCCGACGCCGGTGCGGCTCGAAGGCGGTCGGTTCGGCGAGTTGGACGACGGCGCGGTCGGCGGCCTCGGCCAGACCCTCGGCGAGGTGCGCGGCGAGCGCGTCGATCCGCTGGACGTCGGCGCGCGGCAGCTCGCGCAGCGCCTCGACGCGCCCCTGGGCGCGGCGCAGAGCGGCCAGCCGGTCGACCCACTCGGCGGCGTCGGCCAGTGTCTCGCCGCGGGCGGTGCGCAGCAGGCCCTCGACGTGCTCGGCGGCCTCGTCCGTCCGCCGGGCGGCGTGCGCGGTGAGCTGGGCGACGGCCTCGTACTCGGCGACGACCTGCCGGGCGGTGTCGCGGATCTCGGCGAGCGGCGCGGCGAGGTCGCCGAGGCCGCTCTGGCCGAGCCAGTGGTGCCGGTCGGCGGTGCGGGTGCAGGCGGCGAGGACGGCCTGGTGGCCGGCCGGGGTGTCGGCGCCGGCCGCGGCCAGCCGGGCCAGGGCCAGGCAGTCGGCCAGGCCGCGGACCAGGTCGGCGTTGCCGATCCGGGCCAACGGACCGCTGCCGGAAGGCTGTTCGGCGGCGAAGCGCTCGCTGGTGAACGGGGTCTGCCAGAGCTGGACGGTGTGCAGTCGGCTCGGCCCGTCCTCGGCCGGGCGCAGGGCGATCAGGGTGCCGTCGGCGAGCAGCGCGTAGCCCTGGCAGGGCAGCGGGGCGGCGGCCTCCTGGCGGACGCTGTTGTACGGCTGGAGCAGGGCGCGGCCGTCGACCGGGGAACGGAACTCGTACAGCACGTCCTCGCCGTTGGGCGACACGACGGTGCGCTCGTACACCAGGCCGTCGACCGGCTGGTCGAAGGTGCGCACGGTGCCGTCCACCAGGTGGCAGCCGCCGGGGAAGGCGACGCCCTGGTCGGCGGGCAGTCGAAGGCAGGCCTGGCCGAGCGCGTCGATCCGGGTGACGGTGCCGGTGGGCAGGTGGACCACCAGGTGCCGCTCGGTCTCCTCCTGGTACGGGCGCACGCGCACCAGCAGCAGGGTGCCGATCCGGGCGTGGGCGATCCGGGCGTCGGCGAGGGTCTGGAGGGCCTCGGCGAGCGGCTCGCGGTGCAGCTCCCGGCCGTCCGGGGTGGTGATGCTCAGTCGGCCGCCGTCGACGCCGACCAGCAGCTCGCCGGCCAGGTCGGCGCGGGGCGGGCGGCCCGGGCCGGCGGGCAGCTGGTCGTCCCGGGTGAGCGCGGTCCAGGGCAGCTGCCGGCCGTCGGCGGGGGTGTGGTCGCGTTCGCCGCGCCCGTCCAGGTAGGACGGCCGGGCGCCGTCGGCGAGGCCGCCGTCCAGGCGCCAGCGCAGCACCCGGACGTCGGTGGCGGCCGGGCCGGTGCGGAAGACGGCGAGCAGCCGGCCGTCCACCGGGCGCAGCCGCTCCAGCCGGGCGTCGCGGAAGTAGCGGCGCAGGTCGGCGAGGTCCTGGCGCAGCCGGGGGTCGTCCAGCAGGGAGCCCTCGGCGGGCGCGGGGGAGAGGTCGGGGTGGTGCAGGCCGAGTACGTCGGTGAAGTCCTCGTCGCCGTCGGCGGGTTGGGCGGGGCGGGTGCCGAGCAGCAGCTGCCCGCCGGCGGCGGTGAGGTCCTGCGGCAGGCAGGCCCGGGCGGTGGTGAGCCGCCCGGTGCCGACCAGCCGCAGCTCCCCGCCGCCGAACTCGGCGACCCGGCGGGCGTTCAACGCCTGGGCCCGGTCGGCGAGTTCGGCGGCGGCTCGGGCGAGCCGGTCGCGCAGGACCTCGTAGGTGCCGGCGTCGAGCCGGGCGTCGAGGGCGTCCACGGTCACGGTCACGTTCCTCGGTCGAAGCGGGTTGAGTCGGGTGAGTCGGTCGGCCCGGGTGAGCCGCCCGGCTCGGGCGAAACGGTCGGCCCGGGTGAGCCGCCGGGCTCGGCTGGGTCGGCTGACGTGGCCGCTCGGCCGGTCACTTGGAGCCGTTGGCCGCGGCGAGGCCGCCGGCCAGTGCCCCGATCGGGGTCTCCGCGACGCCCAGCTTCCGTGCCGAGTCGAGCAGTTGGCGCAGCTGACCGGCCTGGTCGCCGGCCCCGGAGCCGATCAGCTTCATCAGCAGGGCGGACACCGTCAGGTTCTGCACGTCCGCCGTGGAGACCGAGGAGAGCACCCGGGTGAGGTCCTCGGTGAAGCTCGCCCGCCCGTCCAGCCAGGGGCCGGCCAGGGTCTGCGCGGTCTGCGAGTGGCCGACGAAGGCGTCCACGCTCTTGCCGGCCGTCACCGACTGCACCAGCCGGTCGAAGAACACCGAGTCCCCGCCGACGATGTCGATCTTCGCCTTCTCCAGCCCGGCCGCGACCAGCGCCGCCTGGGCCTCGGCGATCTGCCGCTGGGCGTCCAGCCCGGCCAGCCGGACGTCCTTCTCGGCGGCCAGCCGCAGGCGGTACTCCTCGTGCCCGCGCGAGGCCTCGTCCAGCTTGGCCATCGCCGCGGCCTTCTCGGTCAGGCCCTCGGCCTCGGCCTTCAGCTTCCCGCCGATCTCCAGCGCGGCGGCCTTCGCCTTCTCGGCCTGGACGGCGGCCTCGGCGCGGCCGACCTTCTCCACCGCCGCGGCCTCCTGCTCGCGGACCTGGACCCGGGCCAGCCCCTCGGCGGCGGCCTCCGCCCGGACGCCCTCGGCCATCCGGATCTTGGCGGCCGCGTCCAGCTCGGCGGCCTGCTGCCGGGCCTCGGCCATCACCAGCGCCTCGCGGGCCTTGTGCGCGGCGGCCTGCTCGGCGGCCTCGGCGGCCTTGATGTCCTTGACGAGCTTCTCCTGCGCCTCGGCCTCGGCCTGGATCACCACGGCCTTGCGGACGCGCTCGGCCTCCTCGGTGGCGCGCAGGGTCTTGACGGCCTCCTCCTGCTCGGCGACGGTGCGGTCCACCGCGACCCGCTCGCGGACCACGTCGGCGACCTCGCGCTTGGCGGACTCGACCTCCTTCGCCTTGGCGATCGTGGCCAGTTCGGTCTCCCGCTCGCGGCCGACGACCTCCAGCAGACGGTCCTTCTCGATCCGCTCGTTCTCCACCGCGATCACCCGCTCGCGGTTCTTCTGCGCCACCGCGACCTCGCGGGCCTGGTTCTCCCGCTGCACTCCGAGCAGCTCCTCGGTGCGCAGGAAGGCGGTCTGGGCGTTGAGCCGCTCCTCCTCCTGCACCCGGGCGATCACCGCGTCCTCCTTGGCCCGCAGGGTCTCGATCTCGCGGCGCTGGCGGATCTCGGCGTCGGCCTGCCGGCGCTCCAGCTCCAGGACGGCCTCCCGGGCGTCCACGTTCTGCCGGGTGATCTCCTTCTGCTCGTTGCGCTGGTACTCGTTGGTGCGCACGTGCTCGATCGCGGTCAGTTCGGTGATCTTGCGGATGCCCTGGGCGTCCAGGATGTTGTCGGCGTCCAGCTGGCTCATCGGGGTCTGTTCCAGGTGGTCGATGGCCGCGTCCTCCAGGGTGTAGCCGTTGAGGTCGGTGCCGATGACCGCGATGATCTGGTCCCGGAACTCGTGCCGGTGGGTGTACAGGTCGGTGAAGTCCAGCTGCTTGCCGACGGTCTTGAGCGCCTCGGCGAACTTGACCGCGAAGAACTCCTGGATCGCCTGCGGGTCGCTGGCCCGGGCGGTGCCGATCGACTGCGCGACCTTGATGACGTCCTCGACGGTCTTGTTGACCCGGACGAAGAACGAGATCCGGATGTCCGCGCGGATGTTGTCGCGGCAGATCAGGCCGTCCCGGCCGGCCCGGTGGATCTCCACCGTCTTGGCGGTGATGTCCATCAACTCGGCCTTGTGGAGCACCGGGAGGACGATCGCGCCGGTGAAGGTCACGTCCACCTTCTTCGTCCGGGAGACGATCAGTGCCTTGCCCTGCTCGACCTTCTGGAACAGGCGGCCCACGAACAGCAGCATGGCGAGCAGGATGAGCAGCACGACGGCGACGAGCACGCCGAAACCCACGGCGATGGTGTCCATCACGGAGTCCTTTGACGAGATGGCGAGTTGGTGCGAAGAGAAGAAGCGAAGAGAGAAGAGAGGTGCGATGAAGGCGGGGGTGAACGGTGAGGGCGAGCGTCGGTGAACCGGTGAACCGGTGAGGCGTCAGGTGACGGACGGCGGATCGAAGGGCGCCACCAGGAAGTGCTCGCCCTCGGCGTCGTAGTCGAAGATCAGCGCGGTCCGCCCGGCCGTCAGAGCCGGTTCGGGCTCCGCCGTACGGACCTGGACGGTCGCGGTGGAGCCGTCCTCCGCGGTCACCTCGGCCTGTCCGAAGTCGGCCGTCACCCGGCCGGTCCGGATCACGCAGACCCGGCCGACGAAGTCCCCCCGGGTGAGCGGCCGGTCCTGCGGGAACAACCGCGACAGCGGCCGGACGAGCGCCCGGGTGCCCGCCCAGGAGGCGACCAGCGCGACGGCGAACACGCCGCCGCGCGCCGGTGCCCCCGAGGTGAGGACGGTGCCGGCCAGGCTGACGAACCAGGCGAGCGCGACCAGCAGCGACACCGCCACCGTCACGGGCACCCCGCCCAGCCCCAGCGCGGCCAGCACGCCCGCGTGGTGGCCGGAGCCGCTCCGGTCGGATCCCCCGTCGGCACCGTGCCCCCCGGCACCGTGCCCACCGTGACCGGCGTCCGTGACGTGTACGGCGTGTCCCCCGTGCCCGGCACCCAGGTGGTGCCCCGCGTGCCCGACGTCCACGTGGTGCCCGCCGCCGTGCCCCCCGTGCACGGCGCCGGGCACCAGGCCGCCGAACAGCATCAGCAGCCAGTACCCGACCACCACCACCAGCGCGAAGCTGAACAGCGCCGTCGGAAAGGCCAGCGCGGCCGCGAAGAATCCCCCCATCCCGGCCACCCTCCCCCGCCCTTCCGACGGCGCCGCGCTTCGGCGCCGGGGAGATCATGGCAGTGCCGGGCGCGGCCGCACATTGCCAGGATCCGGCAATCTTTACGCCCTCTTGACACCCTGGTACGCACGGCCCGCGTGACACTGCAACAACCGGGCAACAGGACGACCGTCGGACGGCCGCAACGGGGCCCCGCGGGTTTGGCGCGGCGGGGCGCGGTGGCGGCCCCGCAGGGCGGCGGGACTGCAAGCGTAGTGAGTGACACCGCATCCGTAGTGAGCGGTACTACAGCCGCAGTGGCCGGAACCACACCGGAACTACAGCGATCGTTCCGGCCAGTTCAGCAGTCGCGCCCCCATGGCCGCCGTCTCCAGGGTGAAGCGCTGGAGCGCGTCCGCCGGGTCGTACCCGGTGAGCGCCTTGATCCGCTCCAGCCGGTAGCCCAGGGTGCGCACGCTCAGGCCCAGCCGGCGGGCCGCCTCCGCGTTCACGTACGCCGCCTCCGCATGCACCACGATGGTGTCCAGCAGCGGCCGGGCCCCGCCACGCGCCTCGGTCAGCGGGCCGAGCACGCTGCGCACCAGGTCGGCCATGGCGGCCCGGTCGCGCATCAGCACCGGGAAGACCAGCAGTTCCTCGGCCCGCAGCTGCCGGGCCGGCAGGTCCAGCCGGTGCGCGTAGTCCAGTGCGTCCAGCGCCTCCTCGTAGCTGCGCGGCACCCCGCTGGGCCCCGAGTGCCGGCGGCCCGTCGCCACCCGGCGCACCGGCTGGTAGCCCGGCCCGGGGCGCAGCGCCAGCTCGGCGAAGGCCTCCAGCAAGGCCCGCTCGGCGTCGGGGGCGATGCAGATCAGCCGGCCGTCCTTGCTGGCCAGCAGCACGTCCCGCTCGCCGAACCGCCCGCTCAGCTCCCGCTCGACCCGGTGCACCAGCGGATGCACGTCCGCGAACGGCTCGTCGCCCACCGCGACGGCCACCGTGTACGCGCCCGCCAGCCGCAGCCCGAAGCGCTCCGCGCGCTCCGCGAGCAGCCCGAGGTCGCTGCGGCCGAACAGCAGGTCGTCGATGAACTCCCGCCGCGCCGCCTCCTCCTGGCGGACGGCCAGGCGCTGCGCCCGCTCGTGGCCCTCCCCCAGCGCGGCCAGCGCGGCGTCGGTGGCGCCGAGCACCGCGTCGCCCATCCGGCGCAGCTCGGTGACGCTGCTCGCGCCGGTCGTCCCGGGCAGGGTCTGCCAGGCCCGCCGGGCCGCGGCCAGGCAGTGCGCGACCACCTCACGCAGTCCGTACCCGGCCTCCGCGCAGTGCTCGCCGAGCTTGCGCAGGCGCTCCAGCTCCTCGCGGCGCACCAGCCGGCCGGTTCTGGAGACGTCGGCGAGCAGGACGAGGTAGACCTCGGCCAGCTCGGTGGGTATGTCGTGGTCGTTACCCTCGATCACCGTGTCCTGCCATCCCCCGTACGGCCTGGTGTTTCGGCGCTGAATTTATCAGGGACGCCCAGGTCGGGACGGCGTCGGCGGCCCGAGCGAGCGGTCGTGGGCGGCCCGGGCGAACAGCCCCGGACGGCCCGGTCGAGCGGTCGCGGGCCCACCCGAGCAAGCGGTCGCGGACGGCCGGAGCGCGCGCCACCCCCGCCGATCCGCGCAGCCCGTACGGCGCCGGGTCGCCGTGGCCCGCCGACGGGGGTGGGGTGGAGGGATGCACCGGTCCGGGCTTGCCGGGCGGCCCCCGGAGGGGTTAGACATCCAGACGTCGCCGCCGTGCCCCGCCTCCGGGGCCCCCGTCTCCGGAGCCCCGTCCAGTCCCGGGTGCGGCCCCACCGAAAGGCCCCGCATGTCCCTGGTCAACTTCCGCGACGCCGCCACCCTCGGCGACCCCGAGGGCCGGCGGGTCCGTCCCGGTGTGCTGTACCGCTCCGCCCAGCCGTTCCCGGCCGCCGACGAGGCCACCGTCACCCAGCTGCGCGGCTGCGACATCCGCACCATCGTGGACCTGCGGGACCCGCGGGAGACCGACCCCGCCGACTGGGCCGCCGCCGAGGCCGCCGGCATAGCCGTCGTCGCCGCCCCGGTGAACCCCGCCACCGACGCCCTCACCGCGCGGATGAGCACCATGGCCACGGCCGCCGACCTGGGCGACTTCTACGTCCTGCTGGCCGAGTCCGCGCCCGAAGCGGTGGCCGCCGCCGTCGACGCCACCGTCCGCCCCGGCGCCGTCCTGCTGCACTGTGCCGCCGGCAAGGACCGCACCGGACTGCTGACCGCCCTGCTGCTGGATCTCCTCGACGTCCCCGCCGAGCACATCGTCGCGGACTACACCCGCACCGCCGACGCCCTCCCGCAGATCTTCGCCGGCCTCGCCGAGCGCCACCGCACCGCCCTCAACAACCACACCACCTCCCGCGTCACCGACTCCCAGGGCCGCAACCTCACCATCCCCGCGCCCCTCCTGGAGGCCCCGGCCGAGGCCATGTCGGTGTTCATCGACCGCGTCCGCACCCACCACGGCGGCGCCGCGTCCTTCCTCCCCGGCTGCGGCGTCCCGGCCGCCACCCTCGGCGCCTTCCGCGCCAAGGCGGCCGCCGCCTGAGCCGAAGGCCCGCCGCTGCGGTGCCGAGCCGTAGGCCGGCGGGCGCGCGATGTGGCTTCCGGTCCCCGCGTCCACCAGCGCCGTCGAGCGGCACGGCCGCGGCCGCGGTCACCGCTCGGCAGCCCTCGCACCGCCGGGCGGCCCCCGCACAGCCCGGCAGCCCCCCGGGCGCCCCGTAATCCCGTTGCGCCGCCCCGCCCCGCGCTGGCAGCGTGCCCGGGGAGGGGCCGGCGAGGGGAAGGGGGTGCCGGGGGATGACCGCGCTGCGGGAGATCCGCGCCGACCACGACGAGCGGACGATCGTGCTCTACCAGGCCTACCCGCCGGCCGTCGCCGACGCGGCACTGGCGGCGGGCCGGTTCGTGGCGCCGTTCGGCTTCCACCGGATGACGTGGATCAAGCCCTCGTTCCGCTGGCTGATGCACCGCAGCAACTGGGCGCAGAAGCCCGGCCAGACCAGGGTGCTGGCGGTCCGGATCACCCGGGAGGGCTGGGAGGAGGCCCTCGCCCGCGCCGTCCTGACCACCGCGCACCCGGACGAGGTGGCCCGCGCCGGGGTCCACGTGCAGTGGGACCCGGAGCGGTCGCTGCGCGGGGCGGCGCTGAACCACTACAGCATCCAGGTGGGCATCGGCCGCGGGCTGATCCGCGCCTACGCCGAGGAGTGGGTCGTCGGGCTCACCGACCTCACCCCGCAGGTGCGGCGGATCGCCGCGCTGGTCCACGGCGGGCAGGCGGCGAAGGCGCAGCGGCTGCTGCCGCCCGAGCGCCCGTACCGGCTGCCCGCCGCGACGGCGCGGCGGCTCGGCCTGGGGTAGCGCGGGGCCTCACACGTCCCGGCGCCGCACCACGACGACCGTCACCGCCACCGCGGCCACGCCCCACAGCCCCATGGTGATCCACGAGTCCAGCACGCTCGGCGCGTACTTTCCCATCGTGGTCGTGGAGTTGGGGTTGATGCTGAGCCGCTGCACGGTGGCCATCGGCAGGTGGGTGCCGATCTCCTTCAGCCAGCGGTAGCGGTCCCCGCCGAACATCATCGGCAGGATGAACATCAGCATCACCAGCGACACGATCGAGGCGGTGGCGTGCCGCAGCAGCGCGCCCAGCGCCATCCCGATCAGCGCGCAGACCGGCACGATCGCCGCGTAGCCGAGCACGGCCCGCAGGCAGCCCGCGTCGGTGATGGAGAGGCCGACGTGCCGGGAGGCCAGCATCGCGTTGATGGTGAAGAAGGAGACCGTCGACACCACGGTCCCGGCGAGCGCGGTGATCCCGCCGATCAGCAGCACCTTGGCCGCGATCACGCCGCGCCGGTCCGGCACGGCGGCGAAGGTGGTGCGGATCAGTCCGGTGGTGTACTCGCCGAACACCGTGATCGCCCCGAGGCTGCCGGCCGCGATCGCCATCAGGTCGCTCGCGGCGCTGCCGAGGCCGTGGAACAGCGGGTCATAGGTGTACGGAGGTTTGCCGGGCATCGGCGCGGGCGGACGGTCGATGTAGGTCAGGTCGGCGTGGACGGCGTTCACGTTGATCACGATCGCCACCAGTGAGGCCAGCACCAGCACCCAGTAGGTGGAGCGCAGCGAGCGCAGTTTGATCCACTCGGCGGCGAGCAGGTCGAGGAAGCGCGGTGCCGGTTCGGTTGTGAAGCCGGCGGTCACGGTGAAGCCGGGAGTCACGGTGGTCATCGGGCGTCTCCAGCCAGGTACTCGACACTGTCGGCGGTCAGGGACATGAACGCCGACTCCAGCGACGACGTCCGGGCGGCCAGTTCGTGCAGCACCACGCCGTGCCGCAGCGCGAGTTCGCCGATCCGCGCGGCCGGCATCCCCGTGACGATGCCGAACCGCGGCTCCGCCAGCCGTACTTCCGCGCCCTCGGCGCGCAACGCCTCGGCGAACGACGGGAGTTCGGGTGCCCGTACGGCCACCGAGGAGACCGCGTCGCGGGCTGAGAACTCCGCCAGGCCCTCGTCCGCGATCAGCCGGCCCCGTCCGATCACCACCAGCCGGTCCGCGGTGTGTTCCATCTCCGCCATCATGTGGCTGGAGACGAACACCGTGCGCCCCTCGTCCGCGAGCCGCCGGAACAGCCCGCGCACCCACAGCACGCCCTCCGGGTCCAGCCCGTTCAGCGGCTCGTCGAACAGCAGTACCGGCGGGTCGCCGAGTAGCGCGCCGGCGATGCCCAGGCGCTGCTTCATGCCCAGCGAGTAGCCGCCGATCCGCCGCCCGGCGGCGTTGCCGAGGCCGACCTCGGCCAGCACCTCGTCCACCCGCCGGAGCGGGATGCGGTTGCTCCTGGCCAGCGCCGACAGGTGCGCCCGGGCGCTGCGTCCGCCGTGCACGTCGCCCGCGTCCAGCAGGGCGCCGACGTGCCGCAGGCCGCGCGGCCGGCCGGCGAAGGGCACCCCGGCCACGGTGACGGTGCCCGCGGTGGGGGTGTTGAGGCCCAGGATCATCCGCAGGGTGGTGGACTTGCCGGCGCCGTTGGGGCCGAGGAAGCCGGTCACCGTGCCCGGTCGCACGGTGAAGGTCAGCCGGTCGACGGCCGTGGTGGCGCCGTACCGCTTGGTCAGTCGCTCGATCTCGATCACGGAGACAACGCTGCCGCCCGCGCCCCGCCCCGGACATCGGGCCGTGGGACACAACCGCGGGCCACCGCACCGGCCCCGGGGATTACGCCCCCGGGCCGATGTGCCGTCTCCCGGTCCGCCGCTACCATCGCGTCATGATCACCGAACACCGTCCGCCGCTGCTCAGACGCCTGCCCGCGGGCGTGTGGGTGGGCGCGCTGTGGACGTCCCTGGTGGTGTTCCGGTTCTTCACGCGTGAGGACGAGCTGCGCCACCTGTTCGACTACCACGGCAACCCCGAGGACATGCCGCTGGTGGTCACCGCGGTGGTCACCACCCTGGTCGCGGCGCTGCTGGTCCGGCTGCCGCTGCTGGCCATCGCGGTGGCGCTCGCGGGTGCCGTCTTCGCGCTCGGGATGTGGGGCGTCCCGGAGACCGGGCCGCTCCAGTTCCTGATCGCCGACTCGGTGGTCGGCTACTGCGCGGCCACCCGCTCCCGGCGGGTCTCGCTGAGCGCCCTGGCCCTGCCGCTCGCCACCCTCGCCGGACTGCTGGCCTGGGGCGCCGTCGAGGACTACCCCGTCAACCCGCTCGCCTACGCGGGCTTCGCCGCGACCGTGCTGATCGCCTGGCTGGTCGGCAACACCGTGCACCAGGGCCGCGCCCACACCGAGGCGCTGCGCGGCCGGGCCGCCGAGCAGGCCATCACCGCCGAACGGCTGCGGATCGCCCGCGAGTTGCACGACATGGTGGCCCACAACATCGGCATCATCGCGATCCAGGCCGGCATGGGAAGCCGGGTCATGGACACCCAGCCCGCCGAGACCCGCAACGCGCTCACCGCGATCGAGGCCACCAGCCGGGAGACCCTGGCCGGGCTGCGCCGGATGCTCGGCGCGCTGCGGGAGGGCGAGGGGGAGTCCGCCCCACTCGAAGTCGCGCCCGGGCTGGGCGAGTTGGACCGGCTGGTGGTGAGGGCGGCGGGCGCCGGGGTGCGGGTGGCGCTCACCCGGCGCGGCGCGGCCCGTACCCTGCCGCCCGAGGTGGACCTGGCCGCCTACCGGATCGTCCAGGAGGCGGTCACCAACGTGGTCAAGCACGCCGGCACCCGCGACTGCCACGTCACCGTCGAGTACGGATCCCGGGAACTCGCCGTCACCGTCGTCGACCAGGGCGCCGGGGTGCCCGCCACGGTGCCCGGCAGCGGCTACGGCCTGGCCGGCATGCGCGAGCGGGTCGCCCTGCTGCACGGCGAGTTCAGCGCCGGCCCGCGCTCCGGGGGCGGCTTCCTGGTCGCCGCCCGACTGCCGCTCCCCGAGCACGTCCCCGCCGACACCCCCGGCCGGACGCCCGACACCCCTGACGGGACGCCCGAGACCCGCGGCGGGACCCCCGCCGAGAGGCCGGGCGGGACGCCCGCCGAGACCGCCCTGGAGGTGGCGCCGTGATCCGCGTCGTCCTGGCCGACGACCAGCCGCTCATCCGCACCGGCCTGCGGGTGCTGATCGCCGACGCCCCCGACCTGGAGGTGGTCGGCGAGGCCGGCGACGGCGCCGAGGCCGTCGACCTGGTGGCCCGGCTGCGCCCCGACGTCGCCGTCATGGACATCCGGATGCCGGGTACGGACGGCATCGAGGCCACCCGCCGGATCACCGCCGACCCGGACCTGCCCACCCACGTCCTCGTCCTCACCACCTTCGACGACGACGACTACGTGTACGGCGCGCTGCGCGCCGGGGCGAGCGGCTTCCTGGTCAAGGACCTCTCCCTGGAGACCATCCTGGACGGCATCCGGGTGGTCGCCGCCGGGGACGCCCTGCTGGCCCCCGGCATCACCCGCCGGCTGATCGGCGAGTTCGCCGCCCGCCCGCAGGGCCCGGCCCGGCCCCGCAGGCCCGTCGCCGAGGCCGTCACCGAGCGCGAGCGCGAGGTGCTCACCCTGGTCGGCCGGGGCCTGTCCAACGCCGAGATCGCCGCGGAGCTCACCATCAGCGTGGCCACCGCCAAGGCCCACGTCGCCCGGCTGTTCACCAAGCTCGGCGCCCGCGACCGGGTCCATCTGGTCATCCAGGCCTACGAGTTCGGCCTGGTTGCCCCGTGACGGGAAGCCCCGTGAGGGGAAGCCCCCGTGAGGGGAAGCCCCCGTGAGGGGAAGCGCCGGGGCGGGCCCGTACGGCCCACCCCGGCGCTCCGGCTCTCAGGATCTCAGGCGCTCAGGATCTCAGCGCCGTCAGTGCACGATCGCGTGCGAGACCTGGCACCCGCTGACGCCGTTCGACCAGGTGCCCTGCATGGCGAAGGAGCCGGTCGCGAACGTCACGTTCTGCGCGCCGCCCGTCCCGCCGACGCCGTTCCAGGAGCACTTGTCGGCGTTCTCGTAGCCGGTCGAGTCGGTCCAGCCGCCCGCCGGGTTCTGGTCGGTGATGGTCTCCGAGTACTCGTGGCCGTACACGATGGTCACGCCGTCCAGGGTGCCCGCGCTGCCGCTGTTGACGTAGTTCTGGCCGCAGGAGGTGCCCATGTCGGTCACGTACGGGTCGTTGGTGAACGCCACGTCACCGTACGGGGAGGGGGCGGCGCCGCCGGACAGGGTGGTGTCGCCGTTGTAGTCGTGCCAGGCGCAGAAGCCGCCGTTCGGGGTGTTGAAGCCGTCCGGGTGGGTGCCGGTCGGCGACAGCACCACGTACTGCGCGTTGCGGTTGGAGGCGGGGGTGGTGTTGCCGAAGTGCCCGGCGGCCTTCACGGCCTCGGAGGCCAGCTGGAAGCCGATGGCCTGGCTCGGCGCGGCGGCGGACTCGTCGACCCAGACGCCGGCCAGCGCGCCGCCGGTCGGGTAGCCGACGTGGGTGGAGCCGGTCGGGCAGCTGGTCGCGCCCGCGGCGACGCCCTCGCAGTACTGGGTCATGACGCCGGACCAGGTCTCGCTGTTGGTGCCGAGGCCCTTGAACAGCTGCTGCGCCCGGACGGCCTCGCCCTTCGGGTCGCCCGACAGCGTGGTGTAGCCGGCGGAGTTGGTGCCCTGGGTGCCCCACTGGGAGCCCCAGAAGATCAGGTAGACCTTCGGCGCGCCGGTGGTGACGCCGATGCCGTCCACGCCGCCGCCGTAGCGGAGGTTGGCGGCCGCCGGCTTGGCCGCGTTGCCGGCCTCCTTGGTCGGGTGCGCGCCGTGCCGGTAGGGGTGCGGCTGCCCGGCGAACTCGCCGGCCGGGCGGTCGTCCTGGGCGGCCTGGGCGGCCGGGGCGGCGGCGAAGCCGGCGGCGGCCAGCGCGAGGGCGCTGAGCCCGGTCAGGGCCCGCAGCCGCATCCGGCGGGAGGTGGGGGAGATGCCCATCGTGAGGGTTCCTCTCTGGTGCCGGCCGCGCCCGGGTGCGGCGCGGCGGCACTGTGGGGGGACGACGTGGGAGGAGGAGCGACGGCGGCAGGGCCGGCGAGCCGACGGTCCGCCAAGGACCGTCAGTGGTGTGGGGATCGGAGGCCGGTCACTGCCGACGGCCGGAAGCAAAGCACCGCCGCCGAAACCGGGTCAACGACGGAGAAGGTAAGACCAGCCCCAAGGAAGGCCCTCGGGAACGTATCGAACGTCAAAAGCCCCCAGCTGCCGCCCGGTCGATGCGCGTAGCACAGCGGAATACCAACAGTTGAGAGGCGGCTCTACACCGTATGGGCCGGCGGAGCGCCGTCAGGGCGCGTCCGAGGGGCCCCCGACCTCGCCGATCCGCATGATCCGGCCGTGGGAGTCCAGCACCACGTCGTAGGCGTTGCCGTGGCAGCCGTACGGTTCGGCCGGCTCGCGCTCGGCGAGGCAGTCGTCGAGGTGGGCGATCAGCTCGTCGAGGGGGACGGCCGCGGCCGGGGCGTCGTGCCGGCCGTCGTGCGGGTCGTCGTGCGGGTCGTCGTGCGGGCCGTCGACGAGGGTCGCCGTCACGCCCGCCGCCGCGAAGCCGTAGTGGACGGGGCTGCCGGCGGGCTCGTAGCGGGCGGAGGCGCAGCTGAAGCGGGCCGGGCCGGCGGTGAGTTCGGCCGGGCCGGCGGCGACGACGAGCAGGACCTGGTGGCCGGGGCGTTCGGTGGGCACTGCGCACTCGGCCACGGCGGAGGAGGCTGAGGCCCCACCGGAGGCCCCGTCGGGAGAAGCGGAGGAGGCGGCGGAGGCGGAGGAGGCGCCCCCGACCGGGCCGGCCGCGGGCGAGTAGGCCTCCTCGTCGTCCTCCTCGAAGAGGAACCCGTCGTCCTCGTCCAGCAGGTCGTCCGCGCCCTCGTCGGCCTGCGCGGCGGCGGAGGCGGCGGCCACCGTGGAACCGGAGTCGGCGGGCGTGCAGCCGGTGAGGGCGGCGGCGGTGCCGCAGACCAGCAGGGCGGCGGCGAGGAGCATGCGGGGCGTGGCCATGGCACCAGTCTCCCCGGGCGGTGGCGGTGGTCGGTAATCACCTGACACGCCTGGGGCAGGGACCGCGGTTCCCTCCTCCGTCGGATGTGCGGATCCGGCGGAGGAGGGAGGCTGTTGAGCGGGTGTCAGGCCGCGACCGGCCGACCCGCCTCGTACGCCTCCCGCACCCGGGCCTGCGCCTCGGCGCCCGCCGCCAGGTGGTCGAGGCCGAGCAGCGCCGCGCCCAGCACCGGCGGGGCGACGACGACCCGCGGCTCGGCCAGCGGGGCGGCCTCGGCGAGCCGGGCGGTCAGGTTGTCCAGCAGCAGCGGCTGCCTGGAGGCGAGCACGCCGCCGCCCAGCACCACCGGGGCCGGGGTGTCCAGCAGCTGCAGGCGCCGGAGCGCCACCACCGCGAGCCGGACGATCTCGTCAGCCTGGCGGTCGATCAGCTTCAGCGCCACCTCGTCGCCCTCGCCCGCGACGGCGAACAGCACCCGGGCGATCTCGTGCAGCCGGGCGTTCGGCAGGTGCCCGAGGTGGACGGCCTCGGCGACGGCGCCGGCGCTGGGCAGGCCGAAGTGCTCGGCGATGGCCCGGGCGAGCCCGGTCGGGCCGCCGCGGCCGTCCTCCGCGCGGACGGCGTGCCACATGCTGGCGACGGCGAGCCCGGAGCCGCCGCCCCAGTCGCCGGTGAGCTCGCCGAGGGCGGGGAAGCGGGCGGTGCGGCCGTCCGGCAGCAGGCCGACGCAGTTGATCCCGGCGCCGCAGACCACCGCGACTCCGAGCGGGCCGTCGGTGCCGGCCCGCAGCAGGCCGAAGGTGTCGTTGGCGACGGTGTTGCTGGCCCCCCAGGGGTGGGACTCCAGCGCCGCGCGCAGGGCCTCCTCCTCGACCGGCAGGTCGGCGTTGGCCAGGCAGGCGCTGACGTGGCTGGTGAGCACGCCGCTCCAGGCCGGGTGGCCGGCCGCGGCGGCGGCCTGCTCGACCAGCGGGGCGAGGCCGGCGACCGCCGCGGCGCCGCCGATCTTCTGCGGCGCGAAGCCGCCGCCGCGGGCGGTGCCGAGGACGCTGCCGTCCGCGCCGATCAGGGCGACGTCGGTCTTGGAGTTCCCCGCGTCGATGGCGAGGACGCCGGGCAGGAGTGGTTCGGGCAGGTGGGTCATCAGGTCCCCGCGGCTCGTACGTGGCCCGGGCCGTGGTCGTCGGCCGGGTGCCCGACCGTGGTCGCGGCCGGGGAGCCCGGCCGAAGGGTCCCCGGCCGGGGGTGGACGGTCTCCTCGCGGCGCCCGCCCGCGGCCTTCTCGGGCCGGCGGGCGGGCAGCCGGCGGGCGCAGGTCAGGCCCAGGCGAGGTGCTCGCGGTTGTGGGCGAGCAGCCGGTCCGTGAGCTGGTCGGCGAGTTCGATCTGGCCGACCAGCGGGTGGGCGAGCAGGGCGTCGAAGACCCGGTCGCGGCCGCCTCGCAGGGCGGCGTCCAGGGCGAGGTGCTCGTACGAGGTGACGGCGGCGATCAGGCCGGCGTACAGCGGCTCGACGGGCCGCTGCGGCAGCGGGCGCACGCCCCGCGCGTCCACCTCCGCCGGGACCTCGATCACGGCGTCGTCCGGAAGGAAGGGCAGCACGCCGTCGTTGCGGGTGTTCACCACCTGCACGGAGGTCCCGCCGCCGGTGCCGAGCAGCGCGGCGATCAGCTGGACGGCGGCCTCCGAGTAGAAGGCGCCGCCGCGCTTGCCGAGCAGCTCGGGCTTGGTGTCGAGGGCCGGGTCGGCGTACAGCTCCAGCAGCTGCCGCTCGATCTCGGCCACCTGCGCGGCCCGCGAGCCCTGCTCCTTCAGCTCCGCCACCACCGCGTCGTGCTGGTAGAAGTACCGCAGGTAGTAGGACGGCACCACGCCGAGGCGCTCGATCACGGCCTGCGGCAGGTGGAGGTCCTCGGCGATCTCCTTGCCGTGCGAGGCCAGCAGCTCGGGGAGCACCTCGCGCCCGCCCGCGGCGCCCGGGGCGTCCAGCAGGGTCACTCCGCGCTCCCAGGTCAGGTGGTTGAGCCCGACGTGGTCGAGCCGGACCAGCTCAGGGTCCACACCAAGGTGCCCGGCGAACTTGCGCTGGAAGCCGATCGCGACGTTGCACAGCCCGACGGCCTTGTGGCCGGCGGTCTGCAGGGCGCGGGTGACGATGCCGACCGGGTTGGTGAAGTCCACGATCCAGGCGTCAGGGTTGGTCCGGCGCACCTGCTCGGCGATGTCCAGTACCACCGGGACGGTGCGCAGCGCCTTGGCGAGCCCGCCGGCGCCGGTGGTCTCCTGCCCGACGCAGCCGCACTCCAGCGGCCAGGTCTCGTCCTGGTTGCGCGCCGCCTGCCCGCCGACGCGCAGCTGGAGCAGTACGGCGTCGGCGCCGGTGACGCCCGCGGCCAGGTCCGTGGTGACGGTGACGGCGGCGGAGTGCCCCTGCTTCGCGAAGATCCGCCGGGCGAGGCCGCCGATCAGCTCCAGGCGCTCGGCGGCCGGGTCGATCAGCACCAGCTCCCCGATCGGCAGGGAGTCGCGCAGCCGGGCGAAGCCGTCGATCAGCTCCGGGGTGTACGTCGAACCCCCGCCGACGATTGCCAACTTCAGTGCGGACATCAGCCCTTGACCCCTGTCAGTGTCACGCCTTCGATGAAGGCCTTCTGAGCGAAGAAGAAGAGGACGATCACCGGCGCCATCACCAGCAGGGTGGCGGCCATGGTGAGGTTCCAGTTGGTGTGGTGCGCGGCCTTGAAGGACTCCAGTCCGTAACTGAGGGTCCAGGCCTGGTGGTTGTTGCTGGCGTAGATCTGCGGGCCGAAGTAGTCGTTCCAGCAGTAGAAGAACTGGAACAGCGCGACCGCCGCGATGGCCGGCTTGGCCATCGGCAGGACCACCCGCAGCAGGGTGCGCAGGTCACCGCAGCCGTCCACCCGGGCGGCCTCGAGGTACTCCTTGGGGATGGTCATCAGGAACTGGCGCAGCAGGAAGATGGAGAACGCGTCGCCGAAGGCCATCGGGATGATCAGCGGCCACAGCGAGCCGTCCATGCCCATCTGCTTGGACCAGAACAGGAACATCGGGATGACGGTGACCTGCGGGGGCAGCATCATCATCGCGATGACCGCCATCAGCGCCAGGTTGCGGCCGCGGAAGCGGAACTTGGCGAGGGCGTAGGCCACCGGGAGGCTGGAGACCACGGTCAGCAGGGTGCCGAGACCGGCGTACAGCAGGGTGTTGCGCCACCAGGTGAGGAAGCCGGGCGTGTCCCAGACCTTGCCGTAGTTGCCCCAGTTCCAGTCGGTCGGCCAGTAGTCGGTGGTGAGCGCCTGCCCGTCCGACATCACCGAGGTGAGGAAGACGAACACGAAGGGCAGCAGGAAGAACAGCGCGGCGGCGATCGCCACCGTGTGCACGGCCACCCAGTTGAGGAACGCGCGGCGACGGGCGGCCCGGGCGGCGGGGCCGCCGGACCGGTGGGGGACGGCCGTGGCCGGCCCCTTGGTGAGTGTGGTGCCAAGGGTCATGATCGGGTCCTCCCGGGCCGCTAGTCGTCGCTCGCCATGAAGCCGGAGCGGCGGCGGAGCAGGATCGAGGTGACGGCCATCGAGATGGCGAACAGCACCACGGCGACGACGCAGGCCGCGCCGTAGTTGTAGGTCTGGAAGCCGAGCTTGTAGACCATCTGCGGCAGGGTCCAGGTGGAGCCGCCGGGGTAGCCGGGCTCGAACTGCTGGCCGGAGCCCCCCGCGATGCCGCTGGCGACCTTCCCGGCGACGATCGCTTGGGTGTAGTACTGCATGGTCTGGATCACCCCGGTGACCACAGCGAACATGATGATCGGCGAGATGTTCGGCAGGGTGACGTACCGGAACCGCTGGAAGGGGCCGGCGCCGTCCAGCTCGGCCGCCTCGTACTGCTCCCGGGGCACGTCCAGCAACGAGGCCATGAAGATGACCATCAGGTCGCCGACGCCCCACATGGCGAGCAGGGTGAGCGCGGGCTTGGACCAGTCCTCGGAGGCGAACCAGCCGGGCTGCGGCAGGCCGAGCTCGCCCAGCAGGTGGTTGACCGGGCCGGTGCCGGGGTTGAACAGGAAGGCGAAGGCGACGGTCGCGGCCACCGGCGGGGCCAGGTACGGCAGGTAGAACGCGGTGCGGAAGAAGCCGGCGCCGGTCTTCACCTTGGTGATGAGCATCCCGATGCCCAGGCCGAAGGCGACCCGCAGGCTCACCATCACGACGACCAGCCACAGGGTGTTGCGCAGGCCCTGCCAGAAGGTCGGCAGGTGGTTGAAGACGTAGTCCCAGTTCTTCAGGCCGCTGAAGGTCGGGGTGCCGAAGCCGTTGTACGAGGTGAAGGAGAAGTAGACGGTGGAGACCAGCGGGTAGACGAAGAAGACGCTGAACCCGATCAGCCAGGGGGAGAGGAAGGCGAGGGTGCGGGCCGCCGCCCGGCGGCGCTTGCGACGCAGCAGGTGCTGCGTGGAGGGCGCCGCCGGGCCGGTCGGTCCCGCGTCGGCCTGGTCGCCGTTGCCCTTGCGGGTGCCGAACGCGAGTGACATGGGAGCTCCGTGGACCGTTCCCGGCCCTTACTTGGCCTGGGCGATGTCGGTGTCGATCTGCTTGGCCGTGGCGGCCAGGCCCGCGGCGAGGTCGCCCTGCTTGCCGGACTCGTAGTCGTAACCGAGGTTCTGCAGGGTGGTGATGTAGGAGCCGCCGTTGACGGCCGGCGGGGTGGTGCTGGAGTGGGTGTTCTTGGCGACGTCCAGGAAGGTCTTGAAGTTCGCGTCGCTGACCAGCTTCGGCGAGTCGAGCGCGGCGAAGGTGCTCGGCACGTTGTGGATCGCGTTGGCGAAGTTCACCACCGCGTCGGTGTCCGTGGTCAGGTACTTGACGAACTCCCAGGCGGCGGTCTGCTTCTTGCTGGTGCTGGCGATGCCGACGATGGTGCCGGTCTGGTAGCCGCGGCCGTAGGTGTCGGCCTGGTCGTCCGGGACGGGGAAGGGAGCGGTGGCCCACTCGAAGTCGGGCTTGTCCTTGGCGAGCGAGGCGGTGCGCCACTCGCCGTCCAGGATCATCGCGACCTGGCCGGTGTTGAAGGGGTTCTTGGCGCTGAACTCCTCGCCGAAGGTGGCGCGGTACTTCTCCAGCTTGGCGTAGCCGCCGAGCTGGTCGACCATGCCCTTCTGCCACGTGAGCATCGCGGCGACCTTCGGGTCGGTGGCGATGTTCGACTTGCCGTCGGGGCCGAAGTAGCTCGCGCCGTACTGGCCGAGGTAGTGCTCGGTGGTGGACTCGTAGCCGTGGTACAGCGGCATGAAGCCCAACTGCTTGTACGAGTCGCCGTCGGGGGCGGTCAGCAGGGCGGCGTCGGCGGCGAACTCGCTGAAGGTCTTCGGCGGGTGGGCGATGCCGGCGGCGGCGAAGGCCTTCTTGTTGTAGTACAGGCCGTAGGCGTCGCCGAGCAGCGGCAGCGAGCACTGGTTGCCCTGGAACTGGGTGTAGTCGAGCATCGTCGCCGGGAAGGTCTTGGCCGGGTCTATGCCGCTCTTCTGGAGCAGCGGCTTGAGGTCCGTGAAGGCCTTGGTCGAGCAGAACATGCCGACGTTGTTGGTGGTGAAGGAGGACACCACGTCCGGCGCGTCCGCGCCGCCCGCCCGCAGGGCCTGGTTGACCTTGTCGTCCGCGAGGCTGTCCACCGCCTTGACGTGGATGTTCGGGTGGGTCTTCTCGAACGCGGCGATGTTGTCGTTGATCGCCTTGACCTCGTTCTCCTGGCTCCAGCCGTGCCAGAAGGTGATGGTGACGTCCTTGCCGCTGGCCGAGTCGTCGTTGCCGCCCGCGTCGCTGGAACCGGTGCAGGCGGAGGCGAGCAGGGCCAGGACGGCGCTGCCGGCGACGGCGGCGATGGTGCGACGGCCTCTGCGGGACGTGGTGGCGTGCACTTCGGGATCCTCCTGGGGGTGCGCGGGCAGGCCTCGTTGCCTCGGGTCCCGCGTTCGGGGGTTGGGGAGAGGTGGGTGCAGGTGGCGAGGTGACAGGGGGAGCGTCAGTGGGGTGCGTCAGTGGGTGGTCAGTGGGTGGTCAGTGGGTGGAGAAGACCGCCTCGCGGGCGTCGGCCAGGGCACGTTGCAGGGCGCCGAGCAGCACCGGGGACCCGGGCAGGCTGCTGCTGCGGACCTCCGGCCGGGCGATGGAGATCCGGGCCAGCTCGTCCTCGACCAGCGCGCGCAGCCGCTCGCCGCCCGCGCTCGGCACCACGCCGGAGAGGACCACCAGCTGGGGGTCGACGACGGCGACGATCACCGCCAGCCCGACGGCGAGCCGCCCGGCCAGCTCGGCGAGGAAGGCGTCGCCGGCGCCGGGGGTGGCCAGCGCCCTGGCGACGGACTCCTGCGCGGTGGCCGCGCCGAGCCCGTGCTCACGGGCCAGGGCCCGCACGGCCGGTGCGCCGACCAGGGCCTGGAACCCGCCGAACTTGCGGCGGCGGGCGTCCCACTCGACCGGCGAGTCGGGCAGCGGCATGTAGCCGACCTCCCCGGCGCCGCCGGTGAAGCCGCGGTGCAGCCGCCCGGCGATCACGATCGCCGCGCCGACCCCCGCCCCGGCCCAGAGCAGGACGAAGTCCTCGAAGCCGGCCGCGGCGCCCGAGGACTGCTCGGCGACGGCGGCCAGGTTCACGTCGTTCTCGATCGACACCGGCGCGCCGATCGCCCCGGTCAGCTCCTCGACCAGCCGCGGCGAGTGCCAGCCCGGCAGGTGGGAGGCGTAGCGCAGCTTGCCGGTGACCGGATCGGGGGCGCCGCCGACCCCGATCGCCGCGGTGCGCAGCGAGCCCTCGGGAATCCCCGCGGCCCGCACGGCCTCGGCGACGGCGGCGGCGACCGCCGGGACGGTCCCGGCCGCCGGGATCCCCTTGGTCGGCACCGCGTGCTCGGCCAGCGTGGTGCCGGTGATGTCGGCGACCGCGACCCGGATCCCACTGTTGGTGACGTCCAGTCCGGCGACGTACCCGGCGGCCGGATTCACCTGGTACAGCCGGGCGTTGGGCCCGGGGCCGCCCGCCGTGGTGCCCACCGGAAGGACCAGCCCGGCCGCCTCCAGCCGGGCCAGCAGCTGCGAGGCGGTGGGCTTGGACAGCCCGGTGAGGGCGCCGATCTGGGTGCGCGACAGCGGCCCGTTCTCCAGCAGCAGTTCGAGGGCGGCGCGGTCGTTGATGGCGCGCAGCAGGCTGGGGGTGCCGGCGAGGGGGGCCTTGGCGGTGCTCTTGGTCATGCCTGAATCCTCCTCGTTCGGCTGGTCGGGAGAACGGTCGGGGAAGGGCGGGGAGGGGCGGGGAGGGGCCTGGAAGAGACGTGAAGAACTGTTAGGAAACTTTCCAGTCGCTTGGGAAGGACCGTAAGGGCCGTGTCAGCGGGGTGTCAATGGTCGGCGGAGCGGAGGATGCCGAAGCGTTACCGGACCGCACGAGGCCCCGCCCCCACCGTGCTCGGGTGGGAGCGGGGCCTCGCGTCCGGGTCCGTTGGCGTGGGACCGCTACGGCTTCGAGGGGTCGTCAGCCCCCTTCGCCGCCGGGATCGGCTCGGTCGCCCGGTAGCGCGGCGAGCCCGGGTCGGCCAGCGCGGACGGCGCGGTCTGCTCGGCGGCCGGCACCGGCGAGGGGGCGATCACCACGCCGGTCGCCCCGGCCGCCGCTGCCGGGACCTCCTCCTTGACCTTGATCCCGGCCTGGTCGAACGCCACCTTCAGCCGCTGGCGCAGCGCCCGGGAGACGGCCGCCGCCTTGCCCGGGGCGGTCCGGGCCTCGATCCGCACCACCACCGAGTCGGAGGCAACCGACTCCACGCCCAGGATCGACACCGGCGCCCAGATCAGCTCGTCGTACGGGGCCTCCTTGGCCATCCCCTCGGCCGTCGCCAGGATCAGGTCCTCGACCCGGACCAGGTCCTCCTTGTACCCGACCTGCACGTCCACCGAGGCGGTCGCCCAGCCCTGGCTCATGTTGGCGATCCGCTTCACCTCGCCGTTGCGGATGTACCAGATCTCGCCGTTGGCGCCGCGCAGCTTGGTCACCCGCAGGCCGACCTCCAGCACGGTGCCGGTGGCCACCCCGGTGTCGATCTCGTCGCCGACGCCGTACTGGTCCTCCATGATCATGAAGACCCCGGAGAGGAAGTCGGTGACCAGGTTGCGGGCGCCGAAACCGATCGCCACACCGGCCACACCGGCGCTCGCCAGCAGCGGCGCCAGGTTCACCCCCAGCGCGGAGAGCACCATCAGCGCCGCCGTGCCCAGGATGGTGAAGGAGGCCACGCTGCGCAGCACCGAGCCGATCGCCTCCGAGCGCTGCTGGCGCCGCTCCGTGTTCACCACCCCGGTGTTGGCCAGCAGCCCGCCCAGCCGGCTCTCCTCCTGGTTCTCCGAGGAGCGCGCCATCCGCCCGATCAGCTGGGTGATGAGCTTGCGCACCACGGCCCGCAGCACCAGGGCCAGCATGATGATGAAGACGATCCGCAGCCCCGCGGCGAGCCAGCCCTGCCAGTGGGTGTCGAACCAGCTGGCGGCCTGCCGGGTGGTGTCCGAGACCTCCTGCGCGCTGGTCGGTATCCGCAGGTCGAGCTCGGGCAGCTGCGCGGTGGGGCTCGGGGCCGGCGTCGGGGTGGAGAGCGTCGAGGACGCGTCGGACGGACCGGTTGCACCGGAGCTGAACACGTGCGGGCCTTCCTGACGGGGGTGCGTGTCCGGCCCGCACCGCCGACGAGCGGCCCGCGGACCGAGAGCGTTAGCCTATCCGCCACCGTCTGCCCGCCCTGACGCGCCGGGAACCTCCCACGAGCGTGCCCGAGGGCGTACGGAGCGTTCCGAACGCCCCGTCAACGCCCCCGTACGCTCCCCGCGCACCAGCACCACTGGGCCGCCCGGGGCAGTCGGGGCACTGCTCCGGACGGCCGAACCGTGCCCCCGGAGGGCCACCCGGCAGGGTCACCGGGGCGCACCGCACCGCCACCCGGGTGCAACCCGACCTTCCCCCGGGCATACCGGCTATGACAGAGACCACACCCGGAGTTCAAGTCAGGTCCGTTACACAGGAGTGGTGGCGCCGTACAAAGGCGTAAGGCGACACTGGGGGAGATCGCGCACGCGTGGCGCGGTCCAACCGCTCGTCCCGGCGCGAGCCACGCGCCGCAGGCGTCCAAGGAGGCATCCGTGCCGCATGTCCTGGTCCTCAACGCGTCCTACGAGCCACTCGGCGTCGTATCGATGCGCCGCGCACTCATCCTGGTCCTCAACCACAAGGCGGTCAGCCTGGAGGACTCGGGAGTCACTCTGCACAGCGCCACCAGCGCCCTTCCGGCGCCGTCCGTCGTCCGACTGACCCGCTTCGTCCGGGTCCCGTTCTGCGGGCCCGTCCCGCTCACCCGCCGGGCGCTGTTCGCCCGCGACCACGGCCGCTGCGTCTACTGCGGGGCCGCCGCCACCAGCGTCGACCACGTCATCCCGCGCAGCCGCGGTGGCCAGCACCGGTGGGACAACGTGGTGGCGGCCTGCCGCCGCTGCAACCACACCAAGGCCGACCGCCACCTCACCGAGCTCGGCTGGCGGATGAAGCGACCACCCGCGCCGCCCAGCGGCCTGGCCTGGCGCATCATCGGCACCGGGATCAAGGACCCGCGGTGGCGGCCCTACCTGGAGCCGTACGGCGGCGGCGACCAGCTGCGCGCCCCGCAGTGGGGCGAGTACGAGCACCACGACCATACCGAGCAGCCGGTCCACCCCGTCCCGCTCGGCCGGGCGCACCCCGCCCACCCAGCCCCCGTCCGCCGCGGCGAGCAGCCCGAACCGCTCTCCGCCTGACCGCAGCTCCACAAGGGCCCGCCCGTCACACCGTCGGTACGCGCCTCATGGGCCGCCGAGCCCCCTGCACAGGGGAGCCGGCGGCCCGCCGCGTTCTCCGGGCCCCGGCCCGGCTCCCTGCCCGGCCACGGCCATGGCCACGGGCTGCGGGCTGCGGGCTGCGGGCTGCGGGCTTGCAGGCCACGGGGCCACGGCTGCGGGCCGCGGCTACGGCTTCTGCGCCGTCGCGGGAGGCGCCGCGGGGGCGCCCGGCACGCCGCCGGGCTGGGCGGGCTGGCCGCCGGCCGGGGGCTGCGGCGCGGCCGGCGGGGTCACGGCGTACAGCTCGATGCCGAACAGCGAGTAGCCGTACTTGGTCGCCCGCGCCACGCCCTGCACCCGGACGTACCGGACCCCGGGCGCGTCGAAGCGGACCGTCTCGTCGCCGCCCCTGCCGTTGTCCACCGTCGCCGCGTTCGTCCAGGTGTTCCCGTCCGTCGAGACCTGGATCCGGTACGAGGCGGCGTACGCGGCTTGCCAGTGCAGCACCGCCGCGCCCAGCCTGGTCGGCTGCGGCAGCTCCAGCCGCACCCAGGCGTCGTCCTTGGCCGGCGAGGACCAGCGGGTCTTCGGATCGCCGTCGTTGACCGCCGAGGCCGGGAAGGCCGCCGTCTCGTCGCCCGAGGAGGTGGCCTTGGCGCCGGGCGCCAGGTCAGGACCGCCGGTGGGCGGCACCACGTGGACCTGGAGGACCTGCCGGACGGTGGTGCCGCCGGCCACGAACTGCACCGGCACCTGGTACGTCCCGGACGGCGTGTCCGCGGCGGCGCTCACCAGCAGCGGCACGCCGACCCGGCCGCCGCGCGGCACGCTCACCGGGCCGGCCGGGGTCACGGTCAGGCCCTTGGCGGCGGCCGGCACCTCGGTGCGCAGCTCGCCGGTGGTGCCCTCGGGGCGGCCGGCCTCGACGGTGGCCCGGGTCGTCACCGGGGCCGTGGCACCGGTGACCACGTCCAGGGCCGGGTCGGCGAGGCTGAGCCGGGCCGCCGGGGCGTCCGCGTACCACGGGATCACCTGGTTGACCACCGGCGGGTCGCCGCCGGGCCGCCAGGTCAGCCGGAACGCGTCGGCGGCCAGCCCGCCGGCCGACAGCTCGTTGTAGCCGGGCTGCACGGTGCCGAGGTCGGCCCAGGTGCCGTCGGCCCGGCGCACCGCGAGGGTGGCGGTGGCGTGCACGGCCGGGTCGGTCAGCACGGTGAGCCGGTCCAGCGGACGGGCCGCGCCGAGCTCGACGACGAGCGGCTCGTCCAGCGCCGTCGGCGCCTTGGCGGCCCGGTACGCGGTGTCCGGGTTGCCGTCCAGCACGGCGGCGGCGGAGGAGCCGGGCGCCGCGTCGGGACCGCCGCTGACGCTGGCCGGGGACTCGTCCGGGGAGGTGACGGTGAACTCGCGCACCGCGACGGCGGTCTTCTGCGCGGCGGTGGCCCGCAGCCGCACCGCCCGTACCACGGTGCCCGGCGGGAGCTGGGCGCTGACCGTCTTCTGGTTCCTGACCGCGGCGAGCTGCTTCCAGCCGCCCTCGCCGGTCGTGTACTCCAGCACTCCGTCGCGGATGTAGTCGTCCTCGGCGGTGCGGGCGTCCGGGCCGTTGCCCCAGCCGCCCATCAGTACGGTCACGCCGCTGACCGGGCGGCCCGCGCCGAGGTCCAGGCCGACCGCGTCGCCGGGCTGCGGGGGAGCGGAGCTCCAGTAGAAGGTGTCGGCCACGCCGTCGGTCATCAGCGCGGGCAGGTGGTCCTGCGCGGTGCCCATGGTGGTGGTCGGGGTGAGCGCGCCGCCGCCCACGCCCGCCCAGTTGTCGGCGGCGCGCACGGCGCGGTCCAGGAACGGGCCGAGCACCCCGGTGCCGACGGTGGCCGGGGCCCGGTCCAGCTGCTCGCGCAGCCGGTTGAGCTCGACCCGGGCCTTCCAGGCCGCGGTCCCGTCGCCGCCGCGCTGCGCCAGCAGCATGTCCAGGGCGGCCTGCCCGGCCAGCCCGTAGTCGCGCAGCGGGCCCAGCCAGGGCGCGGCCTCGCCGGCCAGCTGGGCGGTGGCCGGGGTGCCGGCCAGGGTCTGCTGGGCGGTGGCCATGGTGGCGAAGGCCTCCCGCAGCGGGGCGGCGGCCTCGACCAGGCGGGCGACGTCGGGGGTGGCGCCCGAGGTGGGCTCGGCGGCCGCCCAGAAGCGGTCCAGCAGCGGCGTCAGATAGCCGGACTCCTGCTTGGACAGCGGGGACGAAGTGCTGTTCCCGGCCAGCGCGGTGACCGCCGACAGCGCCGTCCCGGCGGGCGTCGGGGCGGCGCCGGTCGGCCCGGCCAGCGAGCGCACGGCGGCCTGCCAGGACTCCTCCGGCTTGTACCCGGCCGGGTTCCAGGCGAAGTCGCCGGCCGTCGAGAGGGCGATCCGGGACGCCACCGGCTGCTGCATCGCGCCGGTCAGCAGCGCCGCCGAGCGGGTGGCCACCTCCGGGTCGCGCCCGGCGTAGGCGCCGAGGAAGAGCCGGTCCGGGGTGGCGTCGTTGACCGGGTAGTTGTCCATGGTGAGCAGCGGGTGCCCGTACAGCCCGGCGGTGTCCGAGGCCTGCGCGCCGGTGATCTTCTCCGGGATCACCCCGGCCCCGCTCCACGCCACCTGGACGCCCTCCGGCAGCGCCGCCGCCAGCGCCTTGCGGTACGGGGTGGAGCCCTGCTGGTGGTACTCGGTGGGGACGACGGACAGCGGCGCCAGGCCCGGGTTCCGCGCCACCAGCCGGTCCTGCACCTTCTTCACCAGCTCGGCCTGGGCCCTGGCGGCCGCGGCGGGCCCGGTGCCGTACTCGTCGCGGTCGTCGCCGCAGTGCCACTCGTCGTAGCTGACGTCCAGGAACTGCAGCTGGAAGGCGGTGAAGCCGAGCCCCCGCAGCCCGTCGAGCTTGTTCACCAGCGCGTCCACGTCCTTGCCGGAGCTGAAGCAGAGGGACTGCCCCGGGTCGATCGCGTAGCCGAGCGTGACGTGGTTCTGCCGCGCCCGGAAGCCCAGCTCGCGCAGCTCCTCGGCCTGGGCCGCGGGGTAGGCGTTGCGCCAGCGGGAGAGCCGGTACGGGTCGTCACCGGGCGCGTAGAGGTAGAAGTTCTGCTTGGAGCGGCCCAGGAAGTCGACCTGCTCCAGCCGCTGCCGGGCGGTCCAGGGGGTGCCGTAGAAGGCCTCGGCGGTGCCCCGCACCGGCGCGCCGGTCGGCCAGTCCCGCAGCGTGATCCCGGGCAGCCCGAGCCCGGCCGCACCCGGCGCCTGCCCCTGCCCGGCCGGTACCGCGGCGAGCAGTTGACGCAGGCTCTGCGCGGCGTAGAAGGTGCCGGTGGCGTCCACGCCGGACAGCACCACGGCGCCGTACGTCCCGCCGCCCTGGGCGGGCAGCTGACCGGCCGACAGCACGTACCCGCCGGTCGGCATCCCCGCGGTCGAGGGCGCGGCGTCCTCCTTGCCGCCCGCCGCGACCGCCAACTGCCGCAGCACCCGGCCGGTCTCGCCGCCGGCGCCCTCGGCGGGCCCGCCGACGTACACCACCAGCGCGCCGGCGGCCGGCGTGCCGCCGTCCGGCTGCGGCGTCACCTCGGTCGCCCCGGCGACCTCCAGCACCTCGTGGACGGCCCGCACCGCGCCCTGGTCCACCTTGGGAGCGGTCACCAGCGTCACGGCCGCCGGCACCGCGACGGGTCGGCCCGCCACCGTCTGCTGCTGCGGCTTCGGGAACACCTTCGGGTCGGTCACACTGCCCAGTGGCGTCTGCGGCGCGGCGCTCACCACGTCCGGCACCGAAGCCGCGGCGGGCGCCGCGTACGCCGTCGACGGCACCGAGCCGACCAGCAGCCCGCCGACCACCGCCGCGGCCGCGACCCCGGCCGCGATCTGCATCGTCCGCCGCCCCGGCCGCCCGGCGGCCCGCTCGGCCCGCTCCTCCCGTACGGACGCCAGCAGCGGCTCCGTCCCCTTGAGGTCGGCGATCAGCCGGTCCGCCGTACGCGGCGCCAGCTGACGGCACGTCCGCGCCGTGGCCCGCCGCGCCGCCACCGCCGCGGGGTGCTGCACGACGTCCCGCAACGCGGGACTCTGCTCCAACTGCGACCGCAGCCGCCGCCCGGCCGCAACGGACACTCGGGCTTGCACAGGAGCCTCCTCGCCAGGCCACGACCACATCTCCGGCAACCCCACCAGCTGGCCAACCCGGGTGTCAACGCCGTCGACGGCTATGCCGGCTTTGTTCTGTTTTCTCCTCTTGTGGAGATCGGGTCCGACCCCTGGCGCGGACCGGCCGCGCCCAGCAGAATCGGCGTCACGGTGTGGCGCAGCGTCAACCGTGCCCGGGGGAGGGGACGGCGGATGGTCCGACCATCGGCGCGCCGATGGCCGCCGGTCCTGATCGCGGTCGGCCTGCTCGCGACCACGGGGTGCTCCCCCGTCGCCCGAGCCGACCGCCGGCCTCCAGCCGGACGGCGACGGCTTCGCCGTCCTTGCCCCGCTCTGTTCATGGGGCCAGGTGGGGCCGGTGACAGTCGCGACCACCCGCACCGACCTGCGGGAGGAGTGGACGATCACCCCCGGCTCCTGGGAGGACCGGACGGACCGCTTCCCGCTCTTCGTCGCGCCCCCCGGCTGGAGCGCCACCGCCACCGGCCTCACCGCCCTGAGCCGCGACCGGACCTACCTGCTCAGCGCCGCGGACATCGTCATGGACTTCACGCTCGCCGACCTGGACAAGCTCAAGCGTGACGAGGTCCTCACCATCAAGGGCGTCGGCACGACCCGGATGAAGCCCGACAAGTTCCGCGCCAGAGCCCTCAAGTCCTGCTGAGCCGCCCCTGGTCGATCCGCCCGGCGCCGTCGTGTCGCGCTGGGTGATCGAGGCGTCACGCGGGTAGGACTGTGGCTGTCCTGACCGGGCGTTGCCGAGACATCGCAGGGAGCCGCGAGTGGCCGCTTACCACGACAGTGACGGAGCCGAGCAGGTGCCGGCGCAGGATGCCCCGCCGCCGCCCGCCGAACTGGTGGCGCTGGCGCAGGCGTACGGGGTGGACACCCGCTACCCGGGGCCGGGCGGGCAGGCGGTGGGGGCGCGGACGCTGGTGGCCGTGCTGGGGGCGATGGGGGTGGCGGCCGGGTCGCCGCAGGAGGTGGGGGAGGCGCTGGAGCGTCACCGGGCCGAGCAGCGGGGCCGGTTGCTGCCGCCGTGCGTGGTGGTGCGGCAGGGAGGACGTACGGCGCTGGACCTGCCGGCGGACGCCCGGCCGCTCGTGGAGCTGGAGGACGGCGGGAGTTGGGAGCTGCCGCGCGGGCACTCGCACTGGCTGCCGGGGGATCTCCCGCTGGGCCGCCACGTGCTCACGGCGGAGACCACCGCGGGGACCGCCCGGGCCGCGCTGATCGTCGCCCCCGAGCGGCTGCCGCAACTCCCCGGCCGCGGCTGGGGGTTCCTCGCCCAGCTGTACTCCGTGCTGTCCGAGCGCTCCTGGGGCATGGGCGACCTCGGCGACCTCGTCGAACTGGCCCGGTGGGCGGGGGCCGGGCTCGGCGCGGGCTTCGTGCAGATCAATCCGCTGCACCAGGCCCTTCCCGGCACCCCCTCCGACCCCTCCCCGTACCGTCCGTCCTCGCGCCGCTTCGCCGACCCGGTGCACCTGCGGATCGAGGCCGTCCCCGAGTACGCCTACCTGGTCGGCGACCAGCGCGACCACGCCGAGGAGCTGACCCGCCGCGCCGCCCGGCTGCGCGAGGAGGTCATCGGCCACGACGCCCTGATCGACCGGGACGCCGTCTGGCGGCTCAAGCGCGAGGCCCTGGAACTGCTGCACCGGGTACCGCGCGGCCCTGGGCGGCAGGCCGAGTACGAGGCGTACCGGCGCCGCGAGGGGGAGTGGCTGCGCCGGCACGCGCTGTGGAACGCCCTGGCCGAGGAGCACGGCCCGGTGTGGCACCACTGGCCGAAGGGCCTGCGTCACCCGGACGGCCCACAGGTGGAGCGAGCGGAGAAGGAGCTCGGGGCGCGGGTCGAGTTCCACCGCTGGCTCGCCTGGCAGGTCGACCAGCAGCTCGCCCACGCCCAGCGCGCGGCCCGCGAGGCGGGCATGCCGGTCGGGCTGATCCACGACCTGGCCGTCGGCGTCCACCCGGACGGCGCGGACGCCTGGGCGCTGCAGGACGTGCTGGCCGGCGGCATCTCGGTCGGCGCCCCGCCGGACGCCTTCAACGCCCACGGCCAGGACTGGGGCCTGCCGCCGTGGCGCCCGGACGCGCTCGCCGAGGCCGGCTACGCCCCGTTCGCGGAGCTGCTGCGGGGCACCGCCCGACACGCCGGGGCGGTGCGGATCGACCATGTGATGGGCCTGTTCCGGCTCTGGTGGGTGCCGAACGGCCACCCGCCGACCGAGGGCGTGTACGTGCGCTACGACGCGGAGGCGATGCTCGGCGTGCTGGCGCTGGAGGCGCACCGGGCCGGTACGGCGGTGATCGGGGAGGACCTCGGCACGGTGGAGCCGGGTGTGCGGGAGGAGCTGGCGGCGCGCGGGGTGCTCGGCACCTCGGTGCTCTGGTTCGAGCGGGACTGGCAGGCGGGCGGCGCGATCCTGGACCCGGACCGCTGGCGGCCGGGCTGCCTGGCCACCCTCACCACCCACGACCTGCCGAGCACCGCGGCCCGGCTCTCCGGCGAGCACGTCGAGCTGCGGCACCGGCTGGGCCTGCTGGCCAGGCCGCTGGGGGAGGAGCAGGAGCGGGCGGCGGCGGAGCTGGGGGACTGGCGGGCCGAACTGGCCCGGCTGGGGCTGATCGGCCCGGACGAGCCGCTGTCGATGCCGGTGCTGTACCGCTTCCTGCGGGCCACCCCGGCGGAGCTGGTCGGGGTCTGGCTGCCGGACCTGGTCGGCGACCCGCGCCCGCAGAACCTGCCCGGCACCTGGGACCAGTACCCGAACTGGCGCCTCCCGGTCGCCGACGGCGCCGGCGACCCGGTCACCCTCGAACGCCTCGCCACCGCCCCCGCCGCCGGCCTGCTCGCGCAGCTCCTCGCCCTGCCCGAATCCGCCAGGCGGACCCCGACGCGCGCCCTCCCGTAAGCAGCGAGTAAGTTGGAAACGTGGACAAGAGGAACGCTTTGCGAGCCGGCGCGGTTAGCGCAACGGTCACGCTGATGATGCTGCTGTCGTCGCCCGCCATGGCCTTCGCCCGGGACGACGGTGACGACCCCGGTTCCGGCCTGAGCGTCGGCGAGACCCTCGGCCTGTTCGTGTTCCTCCCGCTCGTCGCCTTCGCGGTGATCGCCGGTCTGGCCGGCCTGCCGTACGGCAAGGGCAAGAAGAAGTAACGCCGCGTGGAGGCGGGCGCCGGCCACCTGAGCCCGCGTTCGCCACGGAAGCCCGCGACCGCCACGGAAGCACGCGTCCACCCAGGACCCGCACCAACCCCGAAGGGGCGCCGGACGATCCCGTCCGGCGCCCCTTCGGGCTATCCGCGCACCGTCAGCGGGCCCCCGCCGCACGGTCGACCGCCTGGGCCTTGAGCGCGCGCTCGACGCCCGCCCGCGCCTCGACGACCTGGCGCCGCAGGGCCGGCGCCGGCTCGGCCGAGGCCAGCCACGCGTCGGTCGCGTCCAGCGTCTCCTGCGTGACCTCCAGGGCCGGGTACAGCCCGACGATGATCTGCTGCGAGATCTCGTGGCTCCGGGTCTCCCAGATGCCCTTCACCGCCGCGAAGTACTTCGCCGCGTACGGCGCGAGCAGCTCGCGCTGGTCGGACTGCTGGAAGCCCGCGATGACCGCTTCCTGCACATAGTTCGTCAGCTTGTCGGACTCCACCACCGACGCCCAGGCCTGCGCCTTGGCCTCGGCGGTCGGCCGGGCGGCGCGGCAGGTGGCCGCGTGCTCCTGGCCGGCCGCGGTGTTGTCCCGCTCCAGCTCGGCGGCGATGGCGGCCTCGTCGGCCCGCCCGGTGGCCGCGAGGCGCACCAGCAGCGTCCAGCGCAGCTCGGTGTCCACCGCGAGGCCCTTGACCTCGACCGTGCCGTCCAGCAGTCCGGCGAGCAGGTCCAGCTGACCGTCCGTACGGGCGACCGAGGCGAGGGCGCGGGCCCAGGCCAGCTGGTGGTCGCTGCCGGGCTCGGCGGCGCGCAGGTGCTCCTCCGCGGCGGCGGCCCAGCGCTCGAGGCCCTGCTCGCGCCACTGCGGGTCGGTGTAGGCGTCGAGGGCGAGCTTGACCTGGCGGTGCACGGACTGCACCACGCCGATGTCGCTCTCGCGGCCGATGCCGGACAGCGCCAGCGACAGGTAGTCGCGGGCGGCCAGCTCGCCGTCGCGGGTCATGTCCCAGGCGGAGGCCCAGCACAGCGCGCGCGGCAGCGAGTCGGCGAAGCCGCCGAGGTGCTCGGTGACGGCGGCCATCGAGTCCTCGTCCAGCCGGATCTTGGCGTACGAGAGGTCGTCGTCGTTCAGCAGCACGACGGCCGGGCGGTGGCGGCCGACCAGCTCGGGCACCTCGGTGCGCGGGCCGTCGACGTCCAGCTCGATCCGGTCGGTGCGCACCAGCGCGTCGCCGTTCAGCTCGTACAGGCCGATCGCGATGCGGTGCGGGCGCAGCACGGCCTCGCCCTTGGCGCCGGCGGGCAGCGCGGGGGCCTCCTGGAGCACCGCGAAGGACTCGATCTCGCCGTCGGTGTTGACGGTGACGGCGGGCCGCAGCACGTTGATGCCGGCGGTCTCCAGCCAGGCCTTGGACCAGGCCTTGAGGTCGCGGCCGCTGGCCTCCTCCAGGGCGCCGAGCAGGTCGCCGAGCCGGGTGTTGCCCCAGGCGTGGCGCTTGAAGTACGCCTGCACGCCCTGGAAGAACGCGTCCTGGCCGACGTACGCCACCAGCTGCTTGAGCACCGAGGCGCCCTTGGCGTAGGTGATGCCGTCGAAGTTGACCTGGACGTCCTCCAGGTCGTTGATGTCCGCCATGATCGGGTGGGTGGACGGCAGCTGGTCCTGCCGGTACGCCCAGGTCTTCATCTGGTTGGCGAAGGTGGTCCAGGAGTGCGGCCACCTGGAGCCGGGGGCCTCGGCCTGGCAGACCGCCTCGGCGTAGGTCGCGAAGGACTCGTTGAGCCAGAGGTCGTTCCACCACTCCATGGTGACGAGGTCGCCGAACCACATGTGGGCGAGCTCGTGCAGGATCGTCGCGGCGCGGGCCTCGTACGCGGCGTCGGTGACCTTGGAGCGGAACACGTACTGGTCGCGCAGGGTGACGGCGCCCGCGTTCTCCATCGCGCCGGCGTTGAACTCCGGGACGAAGAGCTGGTCGTACTTGGCGAACGGGTACGGGAAGTCGAACTTCTCCTGGAAGTAGTCGAAGCCCTGCTTGGTGACCTCGAAGACGGCCTCCGGGTCCAGGAACTCGCGCAGCGAGGGCCGGCAGTAGACGCCCAGCGGCACCTTCTGCTCGCCGTTCTCGTAGGTGTCGAAGACCCCGACGTACGGGCCGGCGACGAGCGCGGTGATGTAGCTGGAGATCCGGCCGGTGGGCTCGAAGGTCCAGACCCGGGTGTCGCCCTCGCCGACCGGCTCCGGGGTCGGCGAGTTGGAGACCACGACCCAGCCCGCGGGCGCGGTCACGGTGAACGCGAACGCGGCCTTCAGGTCGGGCTGCTCGAAGTTGGCGAAGACCCGGCGGGCGTCCGGCACCTCGAACTGGGTGTACAGGTAGGTCTCGCCGTCGACCGGGTCGACGAACCGGTGCAGGCCCTCACCGGTGTTGGTGTACTCGCAGTTCGCGACGACCCGCAGCTCGTTCTCGGCCGCCAGGCCCGGCAGCGGGATCCGGCTGTCGGCGAAGCTCGCCGGGTCGAGCCGCACGCCGTTGAGGGTGATCTCCTCGACGCTCGGGGCGACGAGGTCGATGAAGGTCTCCGCGCCGGGGGTGGTGGCGGTGAACCGGACCACGGTGGTGGACCGGAAGGTGCCGCCCTCGCGGGCCGAACCGAGGTCGAGCTCGATGTCGTACGCGTCCACGTGGAGGAGGTCGGCCCGGGTGCGGGCCTCCTCACGGGTCAGGTTTGTGCCGGGCACTCGCTGCACTCCTTTGTCAGACTGATGGTCCGAATCCTCGCACGTCCAACGTACGGGGCGGCCGGAAAATCACGGCGGGGCGGGCCCGGGCGGTCAGCCCGTTCCCGCCCCGCCCGGGTCGGTCACGACGTGGGGTCATGCCCCGGGGTCACCCCGGCGTCACTTCTTCCACTTGGTCAGCGGACCGTCGCTGGAGCTGAGGCGGCGGAAGGCGTAGACCGCGGCGCCGTCCGCCGAGATCACGTACTCGTTGCTGCTGCTGCCGATGTTCATGCTGCTCGGCATGGTCATGGTGCCGAGGTCGGTCATCGAACCGTCGGTCGGCGAGAGCGTCACCAGTCGGGCCGGCTTGTTGTAGCCCTGGTCGACGATCGCGCGGACCTTGCCGTCCTTGTCCGTCCCGGCGACCAGGCGCATGTCGTTGCCGGCCGAGCCGGAGTTGGCCGACCACAGCCGCTTGCCGGTGGTCAGGTCGTAGGCGTTGATGCCGGCCTTGCTGCCGCTGACCTGGACGTACAGCGTGGTCCCGCTGACCACGTTGTGGGTGACGGCCTCGTCCTGGCCGGAGAGCCGCAGGCTGTCCGCGCCGGGCTCCTTGACGGACATCTGGTTGCCGGGCTTGTTGTCCTTGTCGAACGGCAGGATGTAGTCGCCCTGCGGGCCGCTGGACATCAGCAGCACCAGCGGCTTGTCCTGGATGACCGAGTCGACCTGCTCGATGTTGCCGGTGAGGGTGACCGGGGCGCTGGCCGGCTTGCCGGTCTCGGCGTTGACGATGACCAGCTGCGACTTCGGGCCGCTTGTGCCGTAGCAGCGGTCGCTGACCGCGATCTGGGCGCCGGCCGCCTTGCCGCGCAGGATGCAGTCCTTGTCGCGCGGCTGGTACTGCCAGGCCGGCTGGCCGTTGGCGATGTTCAGGGCACCGACCGCGTTGCCGCCGACGGCGACGACGTTCTCGGTGACGCTGAGGGTCGGCGAGGACATCCGGTCGGCCGAGACCTTGACGCTCCAGAGCAGCTTGCCCTGGGCCAGGTCGACGGCGCCGACGGTGGAGCAGTCGCTGTCACCGGTGTTGAAGGAGACGGCGGCGACGCCCTTGGAGTTGGGGGCGTACGAGGCGGTGCACAGCTCCTTGCTGCCGCTCGGGACGGGGATGGTCCACGCCTCCTTGCCGTCGCCCAGGTTGTAGGCCTTGATGCCGGAACCGTCGACGCGCACGGCGAGCTTGTCGGTGCCCCAGACGCCGAGCATCTGGGGCGAGCCGTCCGCGCCGGCCGGCTTGGGGGCGCTCCAGGCGACGTTGAAGGTGCCGCCCTTGGGGGCGGGGGTGGGACCGTTGCCGTTCCCGCCGTCGCCGGTGCCGCCGTCGCCGGTGCCGCCGCTGTCGCCGGCGACCGGGCCCGGGGTCGGGTCGGTGTCGTGCTTGGGGTCCTTGAGCAGGACGACCAGGGCGATCACGATCGAGATCGCCAGCACGCCGCCGATGATCCCGCCCCACAGCAGCACGGGGTTGCGCTGCTTGGGGGCGACGGGCGCGACGGGGTAGCTGTAGCCGGGCTGCTGCTGGTAGTTGTAGCCGCCCGCGTTGTAGGCCTGCCCGGAGTCCGGGGCGCCGTACGCGCCGGGGACCGGGTCGTACGGGCCGACCGGTGCGGCGCCGGGCGGCGGCGGGGCCTGGGTGGGGAAGCCGGTCGCGGTCGGCGCGTACGCCGCGTACTCCGGGCTGCCGACGGGCGGTTGCGCGGGCGGCTGGGCCGGCGGCTGTACGGGCGGTGCCGGTGGCTGGGCGGGCGGCGGGCCCGCGGGCGCGGCCGGGCCGGGGACGGCCGCGCCGTCGAGCTGCGTCATCTGGTCCGCGACGGCGGCCGGATCCACACCGCCGCCCGGCGGGCGTCCGAACGAGACGCCCCGGTTGTCCTGCGGACCGCTGGCGGGCGTTTCGCCTGCCCCCGGCGTAGGGTGATCCCCTGCCATCTGATTCCCCGTCATGTCTGGAAGCGTCCCCTGTCGGCGCCGGCCACGGCTCCGGTGGGACGGTGAGAATTGGGCACCATGCTAGTGGTGTGCGCATTTCGGCCGCCGCCAGGACCGCGGTTCCCCGTCCCCGCAGGTCCAGGCCGTGCAACACCTTCACCCGCCGATCACCGCGCCCCCACGCCGGCGCCCGGTGTCCCGGCCAGCGCCGGCCCTCCGCGCTCCCTCCCGCTCCCGTCCCTTCCGGCCGGGATCCCCGGCCGGGCCCCCGGGCCGTACCCTTCAGGAGTTGAAGGGGACACCCGGCGGAGGGGTCCCCGCCCTGGGAGGGTGGATCATGTCGACGGACACACCGGGCTCGCAGTCGTCGCTGCACCGGGCGAACCTGGAACGGGTGCTCCGCGCGGTGCGGATGGCCGGGTCGCTGACCCAGGCCGAGATCGCCCGCGGCACCGGCCTGTCCGCGGCCACCGTCTCCAACATCGTGCGGGAGTTGAAGGAGAGCGGCACCGTCGTGGTCGCCGACACCTCCTCCGGCGGCCGCCGCGCCCGCAGCGTCTCGCTCAGCGGGGACGCCGGCATCGTGGTCGGCATCGACTTCGGCCACACCCACCTGCGCGTCGCGGTCGGCAACCTGGCCCACCGGGTGCTGGCCGAGGAGAGCGCCCCGATCGACGTGGACGTCTCCGCCCAGCAGGGCTTCGACCGCGCCGAGGCGATGGTCGAGCGGCTGCTGGCGCAGGCCGGGTTCCGCTCCGACAAGGTGATCGGCGTCGGCCTCGGCGTGCCGGGACCGATCGACGTGGAGACGGGCGCGCTCGGCTCCACCGCGATCCTGCCCGGCTGGACGGGCATCGCCCCGGGCCGGGAGCTGGCCGAGCGGCTCGGCATGCCGGTGCACGTGGACAACGACGCCAACCTGGGCGCGCTCGGCGAGCTGGTCTGGGGCGCCGGGCGCGGGCTGAGCGACCTCGCCTACATCAAGGTCGCCAGCGGTGTCGGCGCCGGGCTGGTGGTGAACGGCCAGATCTACCGGGGGCCGGGCGGCACCGCGGGCGAGATCGGGCACATCACCCTGGACGAGGCCGGGCCGGTCTGCCGCTGCGGCAACCGCGGCTGCCTGGAGACCTTCGTCGGCTCCCGCTACCTGCTCTCGCTGCTGATCCCCACCCTCGGCCCTGACCTCAGCCTGCCCCGGGTGGTCGAGCTGGCCCAGCAGGGCGACCTCGGCTGCCGCCGGGTGATCGCCGACGCGGGCCGGCAGATCGGCACCGGCGTCGCCACCCTGTGCAACCTGCTCAACCCCCGCCGGGTCATCCTCGGCGGCGACCTCGCCGAGGCCGGCGAACTGGTGCTCGGCCCGATCCGGGACTCGGTGGCCCGCTACGCGATCCCGAGCGCCGCCCGTCAGCTCTCGGTCGTCCCCGGCACCCTCGGCGGCCGGGCCGAGGTGCTCGGCGCGCTGGCCCTGGTGATGAGCGAGATGGGGGAGTCCGGCGCGCTCGGCCGCGCGTGAGGCCGCAGGCCGGGGCCGTCCCGGTCGGCCCTGAACGGCCGATCCTGAATGGTCAGCCTCGAACAATCGTCTCTGAAGGGTCGGCTCCGAACGGTCGGTTCCGGACGGTTCGACTTCCGAGCGGCCGGCCCGACCGCACAAGCATGCTCGAACGCGCGTGCGTCAATCCGAGATGACCCGCCTCCCCTGCCCGACCTCCCGGAACGGCACGACCGAACAGTGGTACCGGGCGCGCCGCTCGGTGTTCGGCAGGCGGACATTAGACTCGACCGGTCGGCACCGGCCGGGACCGTCGGCGTGCCACCGGACCGGGCAGCGACGCCCGTCGGACCGTCCGTGGTCCGCGAACACTGAACGAGGAGGAACGGGTGGCCCTGCTGACCCGCATTCGGGGACCGCGCGATCTCGACCGGCTCACGCCCGGACAGCTGGCCGCACTGGCCCAGGAGATCCGGACCTTCCTGGTGACCGAGGTCTCCAAGACGGGCGGCCACCTCGGCCCCAACCTCGGCGTGGTGGAGCTCACCATCGCGCTGCACCGGGTCTTCGACTCACCGCGTGACCGCATCCTCTTCGACACCGGTCACCAGAGCTACGTCCACAAGCTGCTCACCGGCCGCCAGGACTTCTCCCGGCTGCGGATGAAGGGCGGCCTGTCCGGCTACCCGTCCCGCGCCGAGTCCGAGCACGACGTGATCGAGAACTCGCACGCCTCCACCGTCCTGTCGTACGCCGACGGCCTGGCCAAGGCCAACCAGCTGCTGGGCAAGAACGACCCGGTCGTCGCCGTGATCGGCGACGGCGCGCTCACCGGCGGCATGGCCTGGGAGGCGCTCAACAACATCGCCGACGCCAAGGACCGTCCGCTGGTCATCGTCGTCAACGACAACGAGCGCTCGTACTCGCCGACCATCGGCGGCCTGGCCAACCACCTCGCCACCCTGCGCACCACCCAGGGCTACGAGCGCTTCCTGTCCTGGGGCAAGGAGGCGCTCCAGCGCACCCCGGTGGTCGGCCAGCAGCTGTTCGAGACGCTGCACGGTGCCAAGAAGGGCCTCAAGGACTTCATCGCCCCGCAGGGCATGTTCGAGGACCTCGGCCTCAAGTACATCGGCCCGATCGACGGCCACGACCTGACCGCCCTGGAGTCCGCGCTGACCAAGGCGCGCGGCTTCGGCGGCCCGGTGATCGTGCACTGCCTCACCGAGAAGGGCCGCGGCTACCACGCCGCCGAGAACAACGACGAGGACCGCTTCCACGCGGTCGGCAAGATCCACCCGGAGACCGGCCTGCCGATCCAGAGCGGCGGCGGACAGAGCTGGACCTCGGTCTTCGCGGAGGAGATGGTCGCGCTCGGCCACGAGCGCGAGGACATCGTCGGCATCACCGCCGCCATGCTCCACCCGGTGGGCCTGGCCCCGTTCGCCGAGGCCTTCCCGGACCGCATCTTCGACGTCGGCATCGCCGAGCAGCACGCCGTCACCAGCGCGGCCGGCCTGGCCACCAACGGCCTGCACCCGGTGTTCGCGGTCTACGCGACCTTCCTGAACCGGGCCTTCGACCAGGTCCTGATGGACGTCGCCCTGCACAAGCTGGGCGTCACCTTCGTCCTGGACCGGGCCGGCGTCACCGGTGACGACGGCGCCTCGCACAACGGCATGTGGGACATGTCGATGCTGCAGATCATCCCGACCCTGCGGCTGGCCGCCCCGCGCGACGCCGACCAGGTCCGCGCCCAGCTGCGCGAGGCCGTCGAGGTCGAGGACGCCCCGACCGTGGTCCGCTACTCCAAGGGCACGGTCGGCCCGGCCGTCCCCGCGGTCGGCCGGGTCGGCGGCATGGACGTGCTGCGCGCCGCCGAGGAGCCCTCCGGCGCCCACCGCGCCGACGTGCTGATCGTCTCGGTCGGTGCGATGGCCCCCACCAGCCTGGAGGTCGCCGACCTGCTGGCCGCCCAGGGCATCACCGCCACCGTGGTGGACCCGCGCTGGGTCAAGCCGGTGGACCCGGCCCTGCCGGGCCTGGCCGCCGAGCACCGGGTGGTCGTCACCATCGAGGACAACGGCCGGGTGGGCGGCGTCGGCGCGGCCGTGGCGCAGGCGCTGCGGGACGCGGACGTGGACCTGCCGGTGCGCGACTTCGGCATCCCGCAGGAGTTCCTGGACCACGCCAGCCGGGCCGAGATCCTGGCCGAGATCGGCCTGAACGGCCCGGACATCGCCCGGAAGGTGACCGCGCTGGTGGCCAAGCTGGACGTCGCACCGGTCAAGGCCTGACCGGGGCGGCGGTCCCCGTGGACCGCTCCCCGTTCCACCGACGACCGTTTGTCGTAACTCCGTAACAGTTCGTCGTAAGACAAGCTGACAATCGCACCGAAAGGCGGGACCGGCGCCACCGGCACCGGTCCCGCCCGGTAGGTTGTCACCCGTGTCGACCCCCACCCGCCTCCGCCTCACCGGACTGGCCGAGCGCCTGCCCGAGCGCGTCCGTACCCGTGTGCTGACCGGGTACTGGACCAGGCTGGTGCCGGTTCTCGCGCTGGTCGCCCTCCTCACCCACATCCCCTCCTTCGCCCGTCCCGTCTGGAGCCCGGACGAGGGCTTCCTGGCCACCCAGGCCCGGATGCTGGCGGACGGCGGGGTGCTGTACGACACCGTGGTCGACCGCAAGCCGCCGCTGCTGCCCTGGCTCTACCAGGCCTGCTTCGCGGTCTTCGGCTCCGCCTCGCTCTGGCCGCTGCGCACCCTGGCGGTGGTGGCCCACCTGGTCACCGCGATCCTGCTGGCCTCGATCGCCCGCGGCCGCTGGGGCAACCGGGCCGGGGCCGGGGCCGGGCTGCTCTACCTGCTGGTCTCCATCGGGCTCTCCCCGGAGGACACCCAGGCGGCGACCTTCGAGGTCTTCATGCTGCCCGCCATGGTGGCCGCCTTCCGGTACGCCGAACGGCGCCGCTGGCTGGCCGCGGGCATCGCCGTCGCCCTGTGCTCACTGACCAAGCAGACCGGCGGCGCGGTGCTGCTGCCGGTGCTCTGGATGCTGTTCCAGGACGCCCGCCGGCGCGGGGTGCGCTGGCCGCCCGCGCTGTTCAAGATCGGGTTCGGTTTCACCCTGCCGATAGCGCTGGTCGCGGTGATCCTCACCAAGCCCAAGGGCTTCCTGTTCTGGGTGGTCACCGGCAGCGGCGACTACGCCTCCTTCGGCGGCGCCTGGCTCCAGATGCTCGGCCGGGCGTTCGGCAACTCGGCCATCCTGGCCGCGGCCGGCCTGGGCTTCCTGCTCCCGGTCGGGCGACGGCTCTGGCTCAAGTACCGCCACCGCCCGCTGCCGGTGGCCGGCGAGGAGCACGGCTCGACCACCGACCTGTGGGTCTGGCTGCTCTCCTCGGTCGTCGCGGTCAGCGTCGGCTTCCACTTCTTCGGCCACTACTACCTCCAGCTGATGCCGCCACTGGTCCTGCTCGGCACCGGGGCGGTCGCCACCTCGGCGATCCGCTGGAAGCCCGTCCTGCTGTACACCACGGCCGCCGCCACGGTGTTCTGGTGCCTGGCACTGGCCTGGCCGGGGGAGCGGCTCAACCGCACCACCGAGGTGGCCACCGCCGTCGCCGCCCAGACCACCCCCAAGGACACCGTGCTGGTCTGGGGCATGCACCCCGAGCTCTACTGGCTGGCCGACCGCAAGCCCGCCAGCCGCTACCTGACCGCCGGCTTCCTGACCAACTACAGCGGCGGCAAGGACGGCAACCAGAACGTCGGCGAGCAGTTCAGCGTCTCCAACGCCTGGCAGACCTTCGACAAGGAGCTCGCCAACGGCCTGCCCGAGGTCGTGGTCGACGACTCCGGCATCGCCCCGTACCAGCCGGTCATGGTCCCCAGGATCGAGAACCTGCTGGACACCCACTACGAGATGGTCGGCGTCTTCGCCGACACCGTGGTCTACCGCCTCAAGCACTGAGAGCACCGAGAGCACCGAGAGCACGTTGGCGCTGAGAGCACCGAGACCACCAGGGCCCCCGAGACCCCTGTACACGGAGTCAACGCCTGACAACTCCGTGCACACCACATCGGGCGGGAGTCCCGTACACACCGAGGAGCCCCGGTGACCAATGGGTCACCGGGGCTCCTCCGTGTTCCGGGTACGGGCCTTCCTTAGGCGGGCACCGAGGCCACACCGACGGCGAGGAACGGCTTGCCGTTCACCCGCTCGGAGATGCCCTCACGGTCCAGGTACGGGGTGATCCCGCCCAGGTGGAAGGGCCAGCCGGCACCGGTGATCATGCAGAGGTCGATGTCCTGCGCCTCGGCGACGACACCCTCCTCCAGCATCAGGCCGATCTCCTGCGCCACGGCCTCCAGGGCGCGGGCGCGGACCTGCTCCTCGGTGAGCACCGAGTCGCCGAAGGACAGCAGCTCCAGCACCTCGGGGTCGAGGACCTGCTGGCCGTCCTTCCAGGTGTAGAAGCCGCGCTTGCCGGCCTTGACCACCTTGGCGAGGTTCTCGGAGACGGTGAACCGCTCCGGGAAGGCGCCGTGCAGGGTCTCCGAGACGTGCAGGGCGATGGCCGGGCCGACCAGCTCCAGCAGCACGATCGGGGACATCGGCAGGCCGAGCGGCTCGACGGCCTTCTCGACGTCGGCGATCGGGGTGCCCTCGTCGATGATGTTCTGGATCTCGCCCATGAAGCGGGTCAGGATCCGGTTCACCACGAACGCCGGGCGGTCCTTGCACAGGACCGAGGTCTTCTTCAGCTTCTTGGACACCGCGAAGGCGGTGGCCAGCGAGGCGTCGTCGGTGCTGTCGCCGCGGACGATCTCCAGCAGCGGCAGGATCGCGACCGGGTTGAAGAAGTGGAAGCCGACGACCCGCTCGGGGTGCTGCAGCTTCGAGGCCATCTCGGTGACCGACAGCGAGGAGGTGTTGGTCGCCAGCACGCAGGTCGGCGAGACGACCTTCTCCAGGTCCGCGAAGACGGTCTGCTTGACGCCCATCTCCTCGAACACGGCCTCGATGACGAAGTCCGCGTCGCCGAAGGCGGCGGCCTTGTCCAGCGAGCCGGAGACCAGGCCCTTGAGGCGGTTGGCCTTGTCCGGGCTGATCCGGCCCTTGCCGAGCAGCTTGTCGATCTCGGCGTGGACGTAGCCGACGCCCTTGTCGACGCGCTCCTGGTCGATGTCGGTGAGGACCACCGGCACCTCCAGACGGCGGGCGAACAGCAGCGCCAGCTGCGAGGCCATCAGACCGGCGCCGACGACGCCGACCTTGGTGACCGGGCGGGCCAGCGACTTGTCCGGCGCGCCGACCGGGCGCTTGGCCCGGCGCTGCACCAGGTTGAAGGCGTAGATGCCGCTGCGCAGCTCGCCGCTCATGATGAGGTCGGCCAGGGCCGCGTCCTCGGCGTCGAAGCCGGCCTGCAGGCTCGCCTTGTCCGCCAGGTCGAAGTCCTTGGCCGCGGCGATGATGTCCAGCGCCTTGTAGGCGGCCGGGGCGGCGCCGTGGACCTTGCCGTCGGCGACCATGCGGCCCCAGAGGACGGCGTCGTCCCAGGCCTTGCCCCGGTCGATCGCCTCGCGCTCGACGACCACGTCGCCCTTGACGACCTTGGCGGCCCAGAGCAGCGACTGCTCCAGGAAGTCGGCCGGCTCGAAGATCGCGTCGGCGATCCCCAGCTCGAACACGTCCTTGCCCTTGAGCTGCTTGTTCTGGTTCATCGAGTTCTCGATGATGACCTTGACGGCCTTACCGGCACCCACCAGGTTCGGCAGGATGGTGCAGCCGCCCCAGCCGGGGACGAGGCCGAGGAAGACCTCGGGCAGCGAGAAGGCCGGGACGCCGGCCGACACCGTGCGGTAGTCGCAGTGCAGGCCGACCTCGACGCCGCCGCCCATCGCCGCGCCGTTGTAGAAGGCGAAGGTGGGGACGGACAGCGAGGCGATCCGCTTGAAGACGTCGTGGCCGCCCTTGCCGATGGCCAGCGCGTCCGCGTGCTCCTTGAGCAGTTCGACGCCCTTGAGGTCGGCGCCGACCGCGAAGATGAACGGCTTGCCGGTGATCGCGGCACCGACGATCTTGCCCTCGGCGGCCTCGGCCTCGACCTGGTCCAGCGCCGCGTTCAGCTTGAGCAGCGAGCCCGGGCCGAAGGTGGTCGGCTTGGTGTGGTCGAAGCCGTTGTCGAGGGTGATCAGCGCCAGCTTGCCGGCCTGCAGCGGCAGGTCGAGGTGGCGGACGTGCGCGGTCGTGACGACCTCGCCCGGGAAGAGCTCGGCGCCGCGGGTCAGCAGCTCAGTGGTGTCGGCCATGGTCACTTACCACCCTCGAGCTCGGTGTTCCGGGTCTCTCCGCTCCAGTGGGGGTTCTCCCAGATGATGGTGCCGCCCATGCCGAAGCCGATGCACATCGTGGTCAGGCCGTAGCGGACGTCCGGGCGCTGCTCGAAGCGGCGGGCCAGCTGGTTCATCAGGCGCACGCCGGAGGAGGCCAGCGGGTGGCCGAAGGCGATCGCACCGCCGTACGGGTTGACCCGCTCGTCGTCGTCCGCGATGCCGAAGTGGTCCAGGAAGGCCAGGACCTGGACGGCGAAGGCCTCGTTGACCTCGAAGGCCTGGATGTCGTCGATGGTCAGACCGGCCTTGGCCAGCGCCTTCTCGGTGGCCGGCACCGGGCCGACACCCATGACCTCGGGCTCGACGCCCGCGAAGGCGAAGGAGACCAGGCGCATCTTGACCGGGAGGCCGAGCTCCTCGGCGACGTCCTCGGCGGCCAGCAGCGAGGCGGTGGCGCCGTCGTTCAGACCGGCCGAGTTGCCCGCGGTGATGTTGCCGTGCGGGCGGAACGGGGTCTTGAGGCCCGCCAGGTTCTCCATCGTGGTGCCCGGGCGCATCGGCTCGTCCACGGTGGCCAGGCCCCAGCCGGTCTCGCCGACCTCGGGGTTGGTGTTGCGGATCGTGATCGGCACCAGGTCGGGCTGGATGTCGCCGTTGGCGTACGCCTTGGCGGCCTTCTCCTGGGAGCGCACGGCGTAGGCGTCGCAGCGCTCCTTGGTCAGGTGCGGGAAGCGGTCGTGCAGGTTCTCCGCGGTCATGCCCATGAACAGGGCGGACTCGTCGACCAGCTTCTCGGAGACGAAGCGCGGGTTCGGGTCGACGCCCTCGCCCATCGGGTGGCGGCCCATGTGCTCGACGCCGCCGGCCACGACCACGTCGTACGCGCCGAAGGCGATGCCGCCGGCGGTGGTGGTCACGGCGGTCAGCGCGCCGGCGCACATGCGGTCGATCGCGTAGCCCGGGACGGACTTCGGCAGGCCGGCCAGCAGGGCGGCGGTGCGCCCGATGGTCAGACCCTGGTCGCCGATCTGCGTGGTGGCCGCGACGGCGACCTCGTCGATGCGCTCGACGGGCAGGTTCGGGTTACGGCGCACGAGCTCCCGGATGCACTTGACGACCAGGTCGTCGGCGCGCGTCTCGTGGTAGATGCCCTTCGGGCCGGCCTTGCCGAACGGGGTGCGGACGCCATCGACGAAGACGACGTCCCTCGCGGTACGAGGCACGGGGGCTCTCCTCCCAGGGACCAACATTTCGAGGTGGGCAGGCTGCCGCCGTCGAAGACCCGAGCGGCGCCGCATCACGGTCATGCTACCCGCCGGTAACCAACCTGCCCAGGCCTCTCGGAGGGATCGGACCATGTGTCCCCCGACACGTTGCCCGACCCGTCCGACCAGGAGCGTCCGTCCCGGGTACGACGAACCCGGGTACGACGAAGGGGATGTCGCCCGTACGGACGACATCCCCTTCCACCGGTGGCCGGATCGAGTCGCGGATCGGCCCGCCCCCGATCAGCCCTGGGTCGCGGCCGCGGCCGCGGCGAACGCGGCGGCCACCGCCGGCGCCACCAGGTCCACCTGCCACTGCCGGGCGCCGAGCCCGCGCAGCGCGGCGGCCACGTGCTCCGGGCCCGGCTCGGCCGGCGGCTGCCAGGAGACCCGCCGGACCAGGTCCGGGGTGATCAGGTTCTCGGCCGGCACCTGGTACCGCTCGGCCAGCTCGGCGATCGCGCCGCGCGCGCCGGCGAGCCGGGCGGCGGCCACCGGGTCCTTCTCGGCCCAGGCCCGCGGCGGCGGCGGTCCGTCGTGCGGAGCGGTGGCCGGCGGCAGCAGGTTCTCCGGGATCTCCCGGCCGCGCTGCACGGCCGCCAGCCACTGCTCCAGCTGGCGCCGGTGCACCCGGGGGCCGAAGCCCTGGACGGCCTGCAGTGAGGCGATGGTCAGCGGCATGGCCAGCGCGGCGTTGACGATCGCGGCGTCCGCCAGCACCCGGCCGGGAGAGACGTCGCGCTCCTGGGCCATCCGGTCGCGGACCAGCCACAGCTCGCGCACCACGGCCAGCTGACGGCGGCGGCGGATCTTGTGCAGCTGCGAGGTGCGGCGCCACGGGTCGGTGCGCGGGGCCGGGCGGGGTGCGGCGGCGATCGAGGCGAACTCCTCCATCGCCCAGCCGAGCTTGCCCTGGGCGTCCAGCTCCCGTTCGAGTGCGTCGCGCAGCTCGACCAGCACCTCGACGTCCAGAGCGGCGTAGCGCAGCCACGGCTCGGGCAGCGGGCGGGTGGACCAGTCGACCGCGGAGTGCTCCTTGGCCAGGCTCAGCCCGAGGATGTTCTCGGTCATCGGCCCGAGGCCGACCCGGGGGAAGCCGGCGATCCGCCCGGCCAGCTCGGTGTCGAACAGGCGCCGGGGTCTCATGCCGACCTCGGACAGGCAGGGCAGGTCCTGGCTGGCCGCGTGGACGACCCACTCGGCGTCCTCGACGGCCCGGCCGAGCGCGCTGAGGTCCGGGCAGGCGATCGGGTCGATCAGGGCGGAGCCGGAACCCTCGCGGCGCAGCTGAATGAGGTAGGCGCGCTGCCCGTAGCGGTAGCCGGAGGCCCGTTCGGCGTCGATGGCCACCGGTCCGGTGCCCGAGGCGAAGGCGGCGACGATGTCGGCCAGCGTGTGCTCGTCCGCCACCACGGGCGGGATCCCCTCCCTCGGTTCGAGGAGCGGGACCGGGGCTGCTTCTTCTGGGATGGCTGCTACGGCGTCGGTCACCCCCCAAGGGTACGACGGTCCTCGCGGCCGGGAGTGTTGTCGGACTGGTCAGACTGTTGATCGCCCGCTCACCCGGGAGGGCGGCCGGGCCGGTGATCAGGTCGGCGGCCGGGTCGGCGAACGGGCCGGTGAGCGGGTCGTGCCCGGACCGCGCCCGGGGCGCTTCCGGGGCCGGGACCGCCCGCCCGCGGGGCGGGGTCCACGCGCCGTGGGGTGGTGTCCACGCGCCGCGGGCACCGGGACGGCGGCGCACCGGCGGCCGAAGGGGAGACAGCTCGGCGGCGGCCGAGGAGGAAACGTTCCTCCTCGGCCGCCGCAGCGGTCCGGAGCGCTCGGCTCAGTGGATGATGCCGGTGCGCAGCGCGACCGCGACCATGCCGGCGCGGTCGCCGGTGCCCAGCTTCCGGGCGATCCGGGCGAGGTGGCTCTTGACGGTGAGCGCCGACAGGCCCATCGCCACGCCGATCGCCTTGTTGGACTGCCCCTCGGCGACCAGCCGCAGCACCTCGACCTCGCGGCCGGAGAGCTCGCGGTAGGCGGCCTGCTGCGCGCCCGGCGCTCCCGGCGCTCCCGGCGCACCCGGTGCTCCGGGAGCGCCCGGAGCACCGCCTGCGCCCGGCATGCCCGGCATCCCGGGGCGGCGCATCCGGCCGGCCAGTCCGGCGGCACCGAGCGGCAGGCCCGGGCGGCCGGGCATCGCGACGTTCGTCCGGGTACCGGTCACCACGTAGCCCTTGACGCCGCCGGCCAGCGCGCTGCGGACCGCGCCGATGTCGTCGGCGGCGGACAGCGCCAGGCCGTTGGGCCAGCCCGCGGCGCGGGTCTCGGCGAGGATGGTCAGTCCGGAGCCGTCGGGAAGGTGCACGTCGGCGACGCAGATGTCGCGTGGTGTGGAGACCCTGGGGCGGGCCTCGGCGATCGACGACACCTCGATCACGTCCCGGACGCCGAGTGCCCACAGGTGGCGGGTGACGGTGTTACGGACGCGGGGATCGGCGATGACCACCATGGCGGTGGGCTTGGTCGGCCGGTAGGCGACCACGTTTGCGGGGTGCTCAAGAAGGACCGACACCAGGCCTCCTGCGGGGAGTGGCGGACGGAACCCCGATGGGGGCGGTCGGAGTGTTCCGCGTTCGGAAAGGGTCACAGTCTGCTTCGGCAGCAACCGCGCCCGGCTTTAGCGAAAGATCACGATCTAGTGAGTAACAATACGGACAAATCGCGCAAACGATTGATGCGACATGCCTGCGATTCGCACAAAATCGATCAGATTCGATGCCGATCGGTCGGTATCGACCGGTGAATTGACGCAGAGCGGGTCCGAAGTCACACTCCGTCAGTCCTGGGGGTGGCGTCCGGCCCCGGAGCGGCGTCGGAGCCCCGCACCACCCGTCAGTGCGACCGGGGGCGTCGCCGGGCGGGCATCGGGACCACCCCACCGAGTGAAGGAACCTCGGCGGGCCCCTGCGGGGAGGGGGCGGCCGGCGGCAGGCCGGCGCTGATGCACAGCAGGTCGCCCCAGGCCGCCAGGTGCCGCTCGAAGCGGCCGTCGGCCGGCGTCCAGGAGGCCCGGATCTCGACCTCGGTCGAGGACGGGCGGTCCGCCAGACCGCCGAAGTACTGGGAGGATGCCAGGGTCACCGTGCCGGACGGCTCCACATACCCGGCGCCGTGCGCCTGCAGGGCGTCCAGCAGCCAGGCCCAGCCGACCTCGGAGAGCATCGGGTCGCCGGCCATCTCCGGCTCCAGCTCGGCCCGGGTCATCGTGACCACCCGGAACTCCCCGTTCCAGGCCTCCTGTCCGGCCGGGTCGTACAGCAGCACCAGTCGGCCGTCCGCCAGCTCCTCGCCGTCAACCTCGACCGAGGCGGTCACCGCGAAGGAGTACGGGGCCAGCCGGCGCGGAGCCGGCGCGGGGGAGAGCTGCACCTCGGGTCGCAGCCGGGCCCCGTCCAGGGCCGCCACCGCCGCCCTGAACTCGCTCGGCGCCCCCTCGCGACCCGCTCCGCCACCTGCTCCGCCACCCTGCGCGGGGTGCCCTCCGACCGCTGCCATGTCCCGAAGACTAGGTCGAAGAACGGGGTTATCGCCGCAACTTCTCTCCCAGCGGCGTGCCGGAACGGCAAACCCGGACAGATCTTGGAGGAACCGACGAGACCGACCGGGGAACCGGGCGCCGCACGCGTGCGAAGATTTGACGCGTGAGCGAGACTACGGCAGACACCACGGCGGCCACCCACGACGGCCCGAGCACCCCCGGGCGCCGCGGCGCCGCGTACGACTCCGCGTTCCTGCGCGCCTGCCGGCACGAGCCCGTGCCGCACACCCCGGTGTGGTTCATGCGCCAGGCCGGCCGCTCGCTGCCCGAGTACCTGAAGGTCCGCGAGGGCATCCCCATGCTGGAGTCCTGCATGCGGCCCGAGCTGGTCAAGGAGATCACCCTCCAGCCGGTGCGCCGGCACAAGGTGGACGCGGCGATCTTCTTCAGCGACATCGTGGTGCCGCTCAAGGCCGTCGGCATCGACGTCGACATCAAGCCCGGCATCGGCCCGGTCATCGCCGACCCGATCCGCACCTTCGAGGACCTGAAGCGGCTGCGCCCGCTGGAGCCGGACGACGTCCCCTACATCACCGAGGCCGTCGGCCTGCTGGTGGACGAACTCGGCGGGACCCCGCTGATCGGCTTCGCCGGAGCGCCGTACACGCTGGCCAGCTACCTGATCGAGGGCGGCCCGTCCAAGAACCACGAGAACACCAAGGCCATGATGTACGGGCAGCCCGAGCTGTGGGCCGCCCTGGTGGACCGGCTCGCCGACATCACCTCGGCCTTCCTCAAGGTGCAGATCGAGGCCGGCGCCTCGGCGGTCCAGCTGTTCGACTCCTGGGTCGGCGCGCTCGCGCCGGACGACTACCGCCGCTCGGTGATGCCGTCCAGCACCAAGGTCTTCGACGCCGTCGCCGAGTACGGCGTGCCGCGGATCCACTTCGGCGTCGGCACCGGCGAACTGCTCGGCCTGATGGGCCAGGCCGGCGCCGACATCGTCGGCGTCGACTGGCGGGTGCCGCTGAACGTCGCCGCCGAGCGGGTCGGTCAGGGCAAGGGCCTCCAGGGCAACCTCGACCCGGCCGTGCTGTTCGCGCCCACCAAGGTCGTGGAGACCAAGGCCCGCGAGGTGCTGCACGCCGCCCAGGCGCTCGGCACCAGCGGCCACATCTTCAACCTCGGCCACGGCGTGCTGCCGTCCATGGACCCGGACGCGCTCAGCCGCCTCGTCGCCTTCGTCCACGAGGCCAGCGCCCGCTGACCTCCCGGTGGCGGGCCTCCGGAGCCGGAGGCCCGCTACCCGGCCGTGACCTCGATCCCGGCCCGGCGCAGCAGCGCCGCCGTCACGCCGTCACCGGGGCGCAGCTCCCCGGTGAACGTCCCGTCGTACACCTGCCCGCAGCCGCAGGACGGGCTGCGCGCCATCAGCACCGCCCGCCGGGCCCCCGCCTCCTCGGCGGCGGCCAGCGCCGCCCGGGCCCCCGCCAGGAACTCCGCGGTGCAGTCCGCCCCGGTCGCGTCCACCACCCGGGCCCGCCCGTCCAGCACGTCCGCGCCGTCCCCGCCCACGATCTCCGCCGGCGGCCGCGGCGTCGGCAACCCGCCCGCCCCCTCCGGGCACACCACCACGGCCCGCCCCTCCTCGACCAGGCGCACGGCGCCCTCGGAGGTCTTCGCCCGCCCGTCGTACCGGCAGGGAATCCCGGCCAGACACGCACTCACCATGATCGGTTCCATGCGAATCAGCCTACGGGACACGGCATTTCCGATGCTTCGACCCCATGGACGAGCTTCCGGAACGGACGTATCCGCCGAGCGCCGGGGGCTGGTACGCCGAGGCGGGCATCCCGCACTACCGGATCGTCGAGGAGGAAGGCGACGGTCGGTCGGCCGTGCACGTCCACGAACCGGACCAGGTGACCGCTTCGTACCTGCCCGCCGGGATCTTCCGCGGCAGACTCGAACGCCCGGTGCCGTTCCCGATCGCGATCGACCTCGGGCGGGCAGGGGATTGAGGCATCCGCGTAAAGACCTGCGAGACTGCGGAGCATGTCGCAAGCACGGGTCGTCGTCGTCGGTGGTGGGATCGCGGGGCTGGCCGCGGCCGCGTTCCTGAGTGGGGCCGCCGGGGGGCCGGCGCGGGCGCGGGTGACGCTGCTGGAGGCGTCCGGGCGGGTCGGCGGGAAGCTGTGGGGCGGGGAGGTCGGCGGGGTCCGGGTGGACCTCGGGGCCGAATCGGTGCTGGCCCGGCGGCCGGAGGCGGTGGAGCTGGCGCGGGCGGTCGGGCTCGGCGAGGAACTGGAGCCGCCGACCACCGCGAAGGCCGCGATCTGGACCCGCGGCGCGCTGCGTCCGCTGCCCGGTGGGCAGGTGATGGGCGTCCCCGGTGACCTGGAGGCGCTGGCCGCCTCCGGGGTGCTGACCGACGAGGGGCTGGAGCGGGCCCGGCACGAGCGGCCCGGCGAGGTCGGCGAGGACGTCGCGATCGGCCGCTACGTCGCCGACCGGCTGGGCCAGGAGGTGGTGGACCGGCTGGTCGAGCCGCTGCTCGGCGGTGTCTACGCCGGCCGCGCCGACGAGATCTCGCTGCGCGCCGCCGTACCGCAGCTGCTGTCGATCGCCCGCGGTGGCGGCTCGCTGGTCGACGGGGTGCACGAGCTGGCCTCCCGGCCGAAGGTGGTCGGCACCCCGGTGTTCCAGGGCCTGCGCGGCGGACTCGGCACGCTGCCCGGCGCGGTCGCCGCGGCCTGCGTCGAGGCGGGCGTGGACCTGCGCACCGACGCCCCGGTGGACGAGCTGCGCCGCACCCCCGACGGCTGGCGGGTGGTGACCGGCGGCGAGGTGCTGCACGCGGATGCCGTGGTGCTGGCCGTCCCGGCCCCCGCCGCGGCCCGGCTGCTGCGCGAGGACGCCCCGGCGGCCGCCACCGAGCTGGACGCCGTCGAGTACGCGGGCATGGCCCTGGTGACCCTGGCCTTCTGCCGCGCCGACCTGGCCGAACCGCCGAGCGGCAGCGGCTTCCTGGTGCCGCCGGTGGACGGGCGCCGGATCAAGGCGTCGACCTTCTCCTCCAACAAGTGGGGGTGGCTGGAGCGCTCCGCGCCGGACACGTTCCTGCTGCGCACCTCGCTGGGCCGGTACCGCGAGGACGAGGCGCTGGGGCTGCCGGACGAGGAGCTGGTGGCGCGGTCGCTGGCGGACCTGGAGGAGGCGATCGGGCTGACCGCCCGGCCGTACGACACCTTCGTGTCCCGCTTCTCGGCCGGGCTGCCGCAGTACCCGGTGGGGCACCTGGACCGGGTGGCCCGGGTGCGGGCCGCGGCGGGGCGGGTGGGCGCGCTGGCGCTGTGCGGCGCCGCGTACGACGGGGTGGGCATTCCGGCGTGCATCGGATCGGCGGCAGCCGCCGCGGCGCTCGTCGACAGACTGTTGACCCCGGAGACCGGGGCAGGTTCCACGGAGAGGACAATGGACGCATGACTGAGAGTGTTGAGCGGGAGCCGGAGCAGCAGCCCGAGAAGAAGAAGGCGCGCGACCTGAACCAGGTCATCCGCTACACCATGTGGTCGGTGTTCAAGCTCAAGGGCGCCCTGCCCGAGGACCGCACCGCGCTGGCCGCCGAGGTGGACGAGCTGTTCGCCCAGCTGGCCGCCAAGGACGTGACCGTGCGCGGCACGTACGACGTCTCCGGTCTGCGCGCGGACGCCGACATCCTGGTCTGGTGGCACGCCGCCGACTCGGACGACCTCCAGGAGGCGTACAACCGCTTCCGCCGCACCGGCCTCGGCCGGCTGCTGGAGCCGGTCTGGTCGAACATGGCGCTGCACCGCCCCGCCGAGTTCAACAAGTCGCACATCCCGGCGTTCCTGGCCGACGAGCGCCCGCGCGACTACGTCTGCGTGTACCCGTTCGTCCGCTCCTACGAGTGGTACCTGCTGCCGGACGCCGAGCGGCGCGCGATGCTCGCCGAGCACGGCCAGATGGCCCGCGGCTACCCCGACGTGCGGGCCAACACGGTGGCCTCGTTCGCGCTCGGCGACTACGAGTGGCTGCTCGCCTTCGAGGCGGACGAGCTGCACCGGATCGTCGACCTGATGCGCGACCTGCGCCCCTCCCGGGCCCGGCTGCACGTCCGCGAGGAGGTGCCGTTCTTCACCGGCCGCCGCAAGCCGGTGAGCGAGCTGCTGAACGGCCTGGTCTGAGCGGTCCGACGCGCTTCCCGGAGGCCGGTTCCCCTGCGGGGGCCGGCCTCCGGCCTGTCACGGGCGGGGCCCGGCGAACTCGCGCAGCACGTCCACGTGGTGGGTGCCGAGGTCGATCCGGGTGACGTCGCGGACACGGTACTTGACCGGCTTCGGGTACCAGGGGGCCTCCGGAGCGAGCGGGGGCGCAGCTCGGTGACCGTGCCGACCCGGCAGACGTCCGGATCGAGGACCTCGGCGTGCAGGGCGATCAGGCCGTACTCCGCCGAGGCGGTGGCGATCAGGCCGGACAGGTCGTCCAGCGGCAGTTCGGTGCCGGGCACGGGACCGGCCACAGGCCGCGACCGCACAGCGCGCGCACGGTCAGGGGGCCTCCGGGCCGCCCCGGTCGCGGACCTTGCGCAGCGTGCGGGTGAGGACGGCGGTCCAGCCGTCGAGGCGGTGGTCCACCAGTTGGCGAGCAGGGTCCAGACCGGGCCGGTGCCGAGGACGAGGCCGTCCAGCCGGTCGGCGCCGCGGAGCGTGCGGCGCAGCCGGACCAGCCGCCCCTCGGCCCGGGCGCGGTCGAGCACGGCGCGGTCCCGGTTGTCCACGGGCGGAAGTCTGCCCTGGTCGCAGGGGTTGGCGCAGTCGCTTTTCCGCCGGGGTGCGGGCTCAGGTCCGGTGCGGGCGCAGGGCGGCGCGGAGCCGGGCGTCGGGCAGGACGGCCGGGCCGTTCATGGCGACGGCGGTGAGCAGCTCGCGCTCCTCGTCGTCGGCCAGGCCGCGCTGGCGGGCCGGACGGACCTCGCGCAGGACCTCCTGGCCGATCGGGGAGGCCCATCGGGTGTACGGGTAGACGTCGACCCGCGCCATCAGCAGGGTGCCGGAGGTGAGCACCAGCGGCAGCGAGAACCAGGCGAGCGGGGCGAGGGTGTCGCCGCCGGTGAAGCCGCCGAGGGCCAGCGAGGCGGCCAGCAGCATCAGGGTGAGCAGCAGCGCGTGCCGGACCTGCCGGATCACCGCCACGGTGTCGCGCTGCACCGGAGCCGGGGTGGCCAGGCCCGCCAGGGCGAGCCGGGCGCCGATCTCCAGCACGGTGGGGTGCTCGGCCATCGCCCGGCGCAGCTCGTCGGTCCGGCACTGGCCCTCGCGGCCGACGGTGGCGATCACCGCCCGCTCCAGGCGGCTGCGGCCCTTGGGGTCGACCACCGTGGTCCAGCCGGTGTGCGCCAGGTGCAGCCGTCCGCGGCCGGCCATCAGGACGAGGGCGAGTTCGACGACCCGGTCCGGGCCGCCGGCCAGGTAGGCGGTCTCGTACAGGCCGATGCCGACGGCTTCGGGGGGCCGCAGGCCGTTCCGGTCGGCGAGGGCGTCGGCGGTGGCGGTCATCCGGACCAGTCGGAGGCAGGACAGGACCGCCGCGACACAGGCCGGAATGAGGAACAGCAACCACATGGGCTTGTTCTATGCCTGCGTCGACGGCGGGCGGAACGCTTCCCGGCCCGCGATACCGAACTGTGACGTCCGGCGGTGCCCCGGGCCCTGCCCGCGCACCTGCGTCCGGGGCGTCATGATCCGCAGCCGCCGCCGCAGCTGGACCCGCAGCTGGACGAGGACGACGAGCCGCAGCCGGACGAACCGGAGCTGCAGCTGGACGAGGACGAGGAGCCGCAGCTGGACGAACCGCAGCTGGAACCGGAGGAGCCGGAACCGGAGGAGCCGGAGTCGGAGGACCCGCACCAGGAGGCGGAGCCGCCGTCGGACCCCGAGGAGCACGAGGAGGTCGACGTCGAGGACGAGGACGCCCCGGAGGCGTTCGCGGAGACCGCCTGCCGCACGGCTTCCTCCTCGGCCGCCGCCGCCAGCATCGCGGCCTCCAGCTCCTGGTCGTCCAGCCCGGCGGCGGCCAGCCCGCCGAGCGCCAGTGCGCCCAGCAGCGCGCCGCCGGCCAGCCGCGCCGGCATCCCGGAGTGGGGCGTCCACGGCGTGCCCCCCATCAGGGAGAGCTGGCGCTGCCCCGCCGGGGTGATCCGGCCCTTGACCGGCCGGGTGGCGAGCAGGGTGGTGAAGCCGCCGAGCAGCAGGAGGCCCGGAGTCCAGAGGTTCGGGCGCTGGTGCCCGGCGGCGCCGTCGTCGAGCAGCAGGGAGGCCGCCGCGGAGGCGGCCACGACGAGCAGCGCGAGCCAGAGCAGCCGGCGGGCGGTGCGGGCGCGCCGCAGCCGCTCGGGGTGGCGCAGCAGGCCGCGGTCGGCGAGCCGGTCGCCGATCTCCTGGACGGCGGCGGAGCGCATCACGGTGTGGCGCAGCTCGCCGAGTCCGCGGCTCCCGGTCGGGCCGACGGCGTCGTGGACGGCCTTGTCCACGGCGTCGTACGGCTTGGCGCCGGTGAGCGTGACCAGGCCGGAGCGGCTGATCACGGCCTGCTCGCTCATGTGCATCCGGACCACGGCGGTGTCGAACACCCGCCCCGGTCCGCCGGACAGGAACGCGGCGTCGAGCAGCGGCAGGCCGCGGCCGGGCAGGCCCTTGGCGTACCGGACCCGGCCGATCCGCTGGCGGGTCTGGGCGGCGTACAGGGCGGCGGCCGCCAGCAGGAGGGCCGGGACGATGAAGTAGCTGTTGTGCCACATGGATGGTTCCCCCGAGGTGGTGATGGTTCGTCAGGGCGTCGTGGAGGCCGTCGGCCGCCGTCTGCGCAGTGCCCGGCGCAGGCGCGCGAGCGGGCCTGGCGGCCGTACGGGGGCCGGGTGGAGCCACTGCTCCAGGGCCCGGCGCCGTTCGGCGGCGAGCGGGCCGCCGTCGGTGAGCACCCACTGGGCGAAGGCCCGGGCGTCGGCGCGGTAGCCGCCGGTCTGCGGGTGGGAGCGGGCGTAGCCGAGGAAGAGCGGTCCGTACTGCTCCCCGAGCACGCGGGGCAGCTCCGGGGCCACCTTGGCGGTGGTGGACCGCCGCTTGGCGGCCAGGCCGGCCGACTGGGCGCGGACCTGCTGCCGGTCGAAGCCGGGCGGGACGGGGCCGCCGGCCACCAGGGCGGCCAGCAGCTCCTCCTGGCGCCGGGCCAGGCGCCGCCGGGCGGCGGCGAGGTCCTGGTCGGCGGCGGTCCGGCCGGTGACCTCCCGCGCCGGGGCGGTCCGGCCTTCGTGCTCCGTTGTCGTGGTGTCGGTCATCGCCGGGCGCTCCCCTCCAGCACCCGGCGGATGGCGTCCAGCTCACCGGAGAGTTCGCTGGGCGGCGGGAAGCCGGCGTCCCGCTCCAGCAGGACCCCGGGTGGGGCGACCCGGGCGCAGAGTTCGGCCAGCACCTCCAGCACCGGTGCGGTGACGGGGTGGGCGTGGGTGTCGTGCCAGACGCCGTCGACCAGGGTGCCGCCCGCGACGTGGACGTAGGCGAGCGCTTCCAGCGGCAGGCGGTCGAGTTCGGCGGCCGGGTCGATGCCGAGGTTGACCCGGTTGGTGTGCAGGTTGGCGACGTCCACCAGCAGTCGGACGCCGGTGCGCTCGACCAGCTCGGCGAGGAACTGGCCCTCGGTGAACTCGTCGTCCGGCCAGGCGAGCTGGGCGGCGACGTTCTCCAGGGCGAGCGGCACCGGAAGCCGGTCCTGGGCGATCCGGACGTTCTCGGCGATCACCCGCAGCGAGTCCCGGGTGCGGGGGACGGGCAGCAGGTGGCCGGCCTCCAGGCCGCCGGCCCGGACGAACGCGAGGTGCTCGGTGACCAGCGGGGAGCCGAGCGCCAGCGCGACCTCGGCGAGCCGGTCGAGGCGGCCGGGGTCGGGCAGGTCGGCGCCGCCGAGACCGAGGCCGACGCCGTGCGGGACGACGGTGACGCCGCGTCCGCGCAGGACGGTCAGGGATTCGGGCAGGTGGTCGGCGCAGACGTTCTCGGCGACCACCTCGACCCAGTCCAGGCCGGGTTGGCGTTCGACCACGGTGTCGATCTCGCTGCGCCAGCCGAGACCGATGCCCAGGCGGGGCGGGGTTTCCGGGGTCGAGGTGGTGGAGGCGGGCAGGTCCAGGGCAGGGGAGGTCATCGTTCGCCCCCTTCGGAGGGCCGGGTGGGAGGCCGGGTCGGAAGGGCCGTCGACCGGTGCGGGCGTCGTCGCCGGAACCGCGCGGCCGTGCTGCTGAGAATGTCCCCGGGCGGGGTGGCTGCCAAGCCTCACCCGGTCTTCTCAGAGCATTATTTGAGCATGCCGCCCCGGGGGTCGGGACACCGGTCCGGGGTCCGGGCCGGCCCATCGGTCGGGGTGCCAGGCCGGCGGGAAAACCGAGGGCGCCGGACGGCAGGGCGCGGCTAGCGTGGGAATCCATGACTTCTTCGAACGCACACATGACGATCCGTGACTTCCGCCCCGAGGACGCCGAGGCCGTGGCCGCGGCCCACCGGGCCGGGCGCGAGCACCTGGTGCTCTCCGCCGAGACCCTGATCTGGCTGAACGCCCAGCCGAGCCCCGAGGAGCACTTCCGCACCTTCGTCGCCGAGCTGGACGGCCGGGTGGTCGGCGCGGTGCGCTGCGGGGTGGTGCTCGGGACGACGGTCCAGGGCGTCGGCTACGCCAACGGCAGCGTGCTGCCCGAGTTCCGGCGGCACGGCGCGGCCACCGGGCTGCTGGCCGCGGCCGAACGGCACCTGACCGGGCACGGGGTGACGGAGCTGCACACCTGGCTGGACGACGAGCCCGCCTCGCTGGCCTTCGCCACCGCCCGGGGCTACCGGCTCGGACGCACCATGCAGTTCGCCGGACGGGACCTGGCGCTGCCGCTGCCGGCGGCGCCCGTCCGGCCCGCCGGTGTCGAGCTGCGCCCGGCCGCCGACTGGGCGGCCGACCCGCACCCGGTGTTCCTGGTCGAGGCGGACGCCATCCTGGACGAGCCCGGCAGCGAAGTGCCGATGGACGCCTACGAGTACGAGGACTGGCTGCGCAACGACTGGACCCGGCCGGACCGGGACCTCGCCCTGAGCGTGGTCGCCGTGGTGGACGGCCGCCCGGCCGCGTTCAGCATGGCGCAGACCGACGGGCTGGGCCGCTACTGGTCCGCGTTCACCGCCTGCCGCCGGGAGTTCCGCGGCCGGGGGCTGACCAAGCTGGCCAAGCTGGAGTCCCTGCGGCTCGCCGCCGCGGCCGGCCTGCGGCACGCGTACACCAGCAACGACACGACCAACGCGCCGATGCTGGCGATCAACGCGTGGCTGGGCTACGAGCGCTGCGCGGGGGAGCGCAAGGGGACCAAGCAGCTGGAGCAGCCGAAGCCGCCCTTGGAGCAGGGGATCTGACGCTCCGGAACCGGGGCAGGGGCACTTCGGCCAGATATGGTCCAGACTACGTGGGGCGAAACGGGACAGACCATTCCCCTTCGGGCGTGAAGTGGCTTGAACTGTAATAGTTTTGCTCCATTCCTGTCACTGCATGGGCATAATCGCGCACATGACGATCAGCCGTGCGAACGTGAGCGCGATTGCCGACGACCTGTACGTGTGGCTCCCGCCGAAGCGGGGCTGGGGCCTGGCCAACTGCGGGCTGCTGGCCTCGGAGACCACCGCGCTCTGGATCGACACGCCGTACGACCCCTCGATGGCCGGGGAGTTCCTCGCCGCGAGCCGGCGGCTGCTGCCGGACGGGGTCGGGATCGACCGGGTGGTCGTCACCCACGCCAACGGGGACCACCTGTGGGGCGCCGGGGTGCTGCCGGACGCCGAGGTGATCGCCACCCGCGAGGCGCTGGAGCACATCCACTGGGAGCCCACCCCGAAGCAGCAGCACGCCCTGGTCGCCAGCAGCGACCCGGACTCGCCGCTCGGCGGCTACCTGAAGGAGCACTTCGGGCGGTTCGACTGGTCCGACACCGAGCCGGTGCGCCCCGACACCGTCTTCACCGGTGAGCTGGAACTGACCGTCGGCCGCTACCCGGTGCGGATCACCAGCCTGCCCGCCGCCCACACCGGCGGCGACCTGCTGGTCCACCTCCCGCACCAGCGCGCGGTGTTCACCGGCGACGTGATCTTCTCCTCGACCCCCGAGCAGCCCGGCGACCACCCCTCGCACTGGGCCGGACCGCTGGAGAACGTCATCGCCGCCTGCGAGCGGGCCCTCGCCACCGGCGCGGAGATCTTCGTGCCCGGCCACGGCCCGGTGCTCGACCGCGACGGCGTCCGGGAGCACATCGGCTACCTCGCCTACGTCCGCGGGCGCGCCCACGCCCTGCACGCCGCCGGGATACCCGCCCTCGACGCCGCCCGGCGGGTGATCGCCGAGCAGCGCTACCCCGAACTCGGCCTGCCCGAGCGGCTGGTGCTCACCATGGCGGCCGAGTACCGGCACCTGGACGGCTCGGCGGCCCCCGGCGCCCTGGAGGCCCTGGGCCAGGTCGCGATGGTGGCCAGGGAACTGGCCGAGGACTCCGCCCGCGCCCCGCGCCCGCGCACCGTCCGGAACTGACCCCGCCCGCCCCGCCTCCCCCCGGCCCCGCCGCACCACCCGGTCCACCCCGCAAGCACTCCCGAGGACTTCGATGACGCTGATCGCGCTGATCGTCCTGGCGCTGGTCGCCGCCGTGGCCGCGGCCGTGCTCGCCCGCGGCCGGGCCCGGGCCCTCGCCAGGGCGACGGCCGCCGAGACCGCGCTCGGCCGGGGCGAGCAGCGCACCCGGGCCGCCGAGGGCAGGCTCGCCCGCGCCGAGCAGCAGCAGCGCGACGCGCAGGAGGCCGCCCGGCACTCCGCCGAGGAGGCCCGGCGGGAGCGGGAGCGCGCCCGGGCCGCCGAGGACAGCGTCCGCGAGGCGCAGGAGACGGCCCGGCAGGCACAGGCCGACGTCCGGGAGGCCGTGCAGCAGGGCGACGCCGCGACCGCCCGCGCCGAGCGGGCCGAGCAAGCGCTCGCCGCCGCCGAGGCGCGGGGCGCCGCGCTGCTCGCCGAGATCGGCCACCTCGCCCAGGAGCGGGTCGCCGCCACCGCCGTACGGCTCACCCACGCCAACGCCCCGCTGGTCGGCCCGCTGGACCCGCAGGCCGTCGGCCCCGAGGCGGTCCGGGCGCTGCAGGCCGTCCTGGACGCCGCCCTCGCCGCCCTCGCCGACGAGCGCGAACGGGTGGACGCCGCCGCCCGTGCCGCCATGCGCGGCGCCACCTCCCGGATCCAGACCCTGCTGTACCAGATCCAGAGCCTGGTCCAGCAGCTCCAGCACGAGAACGACGACCCCCGGCTGCTGGAGGTCGACTTCCGCAACGAGGTCGCGCTGCGCCGGATCCAGACCGTCGCGGTGCTCTGCGAGGCCTGGCCGGGCCTGGCCCGCACCGACTCGCCGCTCGCCGAGGTGGTCGTCGGCGCACTCTCCCGGGTGCCCGGGTACGCCCGGATCAAGGTCGCCAACCACCTGCGCGAGCAGCACCTCGCCGTGGTCGCCCGGGCCGCCGAGCCGATCGCCGTCAGCATCGCCGAACTGCTCGCCAACGCCACCGCCTACTCCCACCCGGAGACCGACGTCCCGGTCTCCGTCCAGCAGGGCGGCCGCGGCGCGCTGGTGATCATCGACGACAGCGGCATCGGCATGGACGAGGACCAGCTGCGCCGCGCCCGCCGACTGCTGGCCGGCCCGCCCGACATGCTGCTCACCGAGCTCGGCAACCCGCCCAAGACCGGCTTCGCGGTGATCGGCAAGCTGGCCCGCCAGTACGGCTTCTCCTGCCACATCGAGCCCTCGCCGTACGGCGGCATGCGGACCGTGCTGCGCATCCCGGCCGCGCTGGTGACCGTCGTGGACGACGAGCGGCAGCTGTCGGTGCTCACCCCGCTGCCACTGCGGCCCGGCCCGGCGCCGGCGCCCACCGTCGCGGCCGTGCCGCCGATGCGCGACGTGGACGAGCAGGGCGGCCCGCGGCTCGCCGACCGCCACAACCGGCCGGGCCCGCACCCGGTCCCGGCGATCCGGGTGGTGCCCGACCGGGTCGCGGAAGGCCCGGAAGGCGACGAGCCGACGGCCGGTGCGGCGGCCGGTGCGCCCGCGGTGGACGCCGCCGTGGCCGTGGTCGAGGCACCCGTGGCCGAGGCACCCGCGGTCGACGACGGCACCGGCCTGCCGACCCGGCGCCGCCGCCGTCCGCTGGCCGCGGAGCGCCCGGCCGCCGCCGGGCCCGCCCCCGCCCCCCTGGCCGACCGCACCCCCGAGCGGGCCGCCGCCCACTGGCAGGCGCTGCAGCGGGGCACCGACTCCGGCCGGGCCGCCGTGGCCCGGGCCGCCCGCGAGGAGGCCGCCGGCGCCGCACCCGGCCCGGCCGCTCCCGGACACAGCGACAGCACCACCGGCACGACGAACACCGGCAGCACCACCGGCGCGACCGGCACGCGTACGGGCGCCACCGGCAGCACCGGCAGCACCGGCAGCACCGGCAGCACCGGCACTTCCGGCGACACCGCCGCCGACCATGACCCCGGCGCCCGGAGCGCCGGTCCGACCTTAGAAGGAGCAGAGCAGTGAGCAGCACGCCCAGCCCGACCACCACCGACGAGATCTCGTGGGTGCTGACCCCGCTGCTGGAGCTGCCGGGGGTGCTGCACGCGGTCATCGCCACCGGGGACGGCCTGGTCGAGGGTGCCTCGGACGGCCTGGAGCGGGCCTCGGCCGAGCGGGTCGCCGCGATGACCGCCACCGTGCACGCCGCCGCCCGTGCCTTCACCGCCGCGTTCACCGACGTCGAGCGGCCCAGGCTGGCCCAGACCGTGGTGGAGTCCGACCTCGGCTACGCCGTCGTGGTGCCCGCCGGGGAGAACACCTCGCTCGCCGTCTTCACCTCGCCGGAAGCCCAACTCGGCAACGTGGCCTACCAGATGCAGCTGCAGGTCGCCGCCCTCGGTCGCGCGCTCGCGAGCCCGACCCGGCGGCAGGACGACGACGAGCGGTCATGACCGCCACCCCCCGCAGGCGGATGGTGCCCGCCTACCTGGCCACCGGCGGTCGCAGCCGCCCCGGCACCAAGGGCTTCGAGCGGCTGACCGTGCTGTTCGCCGACCGCGCCGACCCGCCGAACGCGCTCGAACCCGAACACCGCCGGCTGTGGGAACTGCTGCGCCCGGGCGCGCTCACCGTGGTGGAGGCCGCCGCGCACCTGAGGCTGCCGGTCAGCGCCACCGTCTTCCTCGCGGCCGACCTGGTCGAGGCGGGCTGCCTGCGCGCCCGCGCGCCGATCCCGCGCGCCCAGCAGACCGACCGCTCCATCGTCGAGAGGCTCCTCGTTGGACTCCGTGCGCTCCGGTGACCCGGCCGGCCGGCCGGGCCCGGAAGACCAGAGCCGGGTGGGCTACCTGCCCGACCAGGACCAGACGCTGATGAAACTGGTGGTGGCCGGCCCGTTCGGGGTCGGCAAGACCACCCTCATCCGCACCCTGTCCGAGATCGCCACCCTGCACACCGAAGAGGCGATGACCGAGACCGGCCGTCCGGTGGACGACCTGGCCGGCGTGCCCGAGAAGGTCACCACCACCGTCGCCGTCGACTTCGGCCGGCTCACCCTGCCAGGGAACGTCGTGCTCTACATGTTCGGCACCCCCGGCCAGCGCCGCTTCTTCCCGCTCTGGCGGGACATCGCCCGCGGCGCCCTGGGCGCCCTGGTGCTCGCCGACACCCGACGGCTGGCCGACTCCTTCGAGATCATGGACATGGTCGAGGAGCAGGGCCTGCCGTACGCCGTCGCCGTCAACCGCTTCCCGGACGCACCGGACCACCCGGTCGACGTGCTGCGCACCCACCTGGACCTGCACGCCGCCACCCCGCTGCTGCTCTGCGACGCCCGGGACCGCGACAGCAGCCTGGACGCGCTGATCGCGCTGGCCGAGCACGTCCTGGACTCCCTGCCCGCGGCGCCCGCCGCCCCCGTCACACCGGAGCAGCCGTGACCGCCGAGTCCCGCCCGACCCCGATCCACGGCCCGGACTTCGCCGCCGATCCCCAGCTGGTCTACGAGCGGCTGCGGCGGCACGGCGCGGTCGCCCCGGTGGAGATCGCCCCCGGCGTGGAGGCCCTGCTGGTCACCGACTACCAGGCCGCGCTGGACCTGCTGCGCGACACCGACACCTTCTCCAAGGACTCCCGGGTCTGGCAGCACAACCTGCCGCCGGACTCCCCGCTGATGCCGATGCTCGGCTACCGCCCGACCGCGCTGTTCAGCGACGGCGAGACGCACGCGCGCTACCGGACGGTGATCACCGACGCCCTCGCGCTGTTCGAACCGCACCGGCTCCAGCGCCAGGTCGCCGAGACCGCTCACCGGCTGATCGACCGCTTCGCCGCCGTCGGGCGGGCCGACCTGATCGCCGAGTACGCCCGTCAGTTGCCCGCCTTCGCGCTGACCACCTGGTTCGGCGTGCCCGAGGCGCAGCACGGCGAGATGGTGGCCGCGATCACCGGGCTGATCGAGTCCACCGAACAGGCGGGCGCCGCGTACGGGAAGCTCCTCGCGGTGGTCACCGCGATGGTCGCCGAGCGCCGCGAGCGCCCCCGGCACGACCTCACCTCCTGGTACGTCACCCACCCGGTCGGGCTGGACGACGACGAGGTGATCCGGCAGATCACCCTGACCCTGATCGCCGGACACGAGCCGACCACCAACCTGATCGGCAACGCCCTGCTGCGCCTGCTCACCGACGCCCGCTACGCCGGCTCGCTGTTCGGCGGCGCGATGACCGCCCACCAGGCGATCGACGAGGTGCTCTGGCACGCGCCGCCGATGGCCAACTTCTCGGCCCACTACCCGCGGTACGACATCACCTTCCACGGCCGAGAGATCGAGGCGGGCTCCCTGGTGCTGGTCTCGTACGCGGCCGCCAACTCCCAGGCCGCGCCGCCCGCCGAGGACAGCGGGCCGCGCAGCGGCGAGAGCGCCCACCTGGCCTGGGCGGCCGGCCCGCACGCCTGTCCGGCCCGGGACCCGGCCCTGCTGATCGCGATCACCGCGATCGAGCAGCTGGGCAGCCGCCTCAGCGACCTCGAACTGGCCACACCGGCCGAGGACCTGCTCTGGCGTCCGGGCCCGTTCCACCGGGCGCTGACGCACCTGCCGGTCCGCTTCCAGCCGGTCGAGGGGTAGCGCGAGGGCCCGGACACCCTCGGGGTGCCCGGGCCCTCGCGTACGCCGTTACTCGGCCGGCTTCAGCCTCAGCGAGACGCTGTTGATGCAGTAGCGCTGGTCGGTCGGCGTGCCGTAGCCCTCGCCCTCGAAGACGTGCCCGAGGTGCCCGCCGCACTTGGCGCAGCGCACCTCGACCCGGCGCATGCCGAGCGAGGTGTCCTCGATGTACTGGACCCGGTCCCCGGCCAGCGGCGCGTAGTAGGACGGCCAGCCGCAGTGGCTGTCGAACTTGGTCTCGGAGCTGAACAGCTCGGACCCGCAGGCCCGGCAGCTGTAGACACCGACCGTCTTGGTGTCGGTGTACTCACCGGTGAACGGGCGCTCGGTGCCCGCCTCGCGGAGCACGTGGTACTCCTCGGGGCTGAGCTGGGCGCGCCATTCGGCCTCGGTCTTCTCGATCTCGTAGCTCATCTCACGGCTCCCGGTCGCGGCGTACGTCGGACGGACGTGGGTCAGACGTTGGATGCAACGTTCGCGAGGTGCGTCAGGCCTCCCTCGATATGGTCAAGGATGGCCGGGCCGAGGTTGGTGACGTCCCCCGCGCCCATGGTGAGCAGCAGGTCGCCCGGGCGGGCGAGGCCGGCCAGCAGGGCGGGGGCGGCGGCGAAGGAGTGCTCGGCGGTGACCTCGGCGCCGGCCCGGCGGGCCGCGTCGATGATCAGCTCGCTGGTCACGCCGGGGATCGGGTCCTCGCGGGCCGGGTAGATGTCCAGCACCACCGAGGCGTCGGCCAGCGCCAGGGCCCGGCCCATCTCCTCGGAGAGCTGCTGGGTGCGGCTGAACAGGTGCGGCTGGAAGACCACCAGCACCCGGCCGCCGCCGGTCAGGCCCTCCCGGATCGCCTCCAGGTCGGCGGTCATCTCGGTGGGGTGGTGGGCGTAGGAGTCGATCACCTGGACCCCGCCGGCCTCTCCCTTGAGCTGGAGGCGGCGGCGCACGCCGGTGTAGGCGCCGAGCGCCTTGGCCAGGTCCGCGGCCGGGACGCCCAGCGCGACGCCGGCGGCCAGGGCGGCCACCGCGTTGTGGGCGTAGTGCCGGCCGGGCACCGAGACGGTGAAGGACAGCTCGGCGCCGTCCAGCAGCACGGTGACCTCGCTGGTCATGCCGTGGGCGACCACCGAGAGCACCCGCAGGTCGGCGTCCTCGGCGGAGCCGACCGTCACCACGTTCAGGCCCTCGCGGCCGGCCACCCGAGAGGTGAGCTCGCGGGCGCCGTCGTGGTCGGCCGAGACCACCAGGGTGCCGCCGGGGACGATCCGGCCGACGAAGGTCTCGAAGGACTCGTAGATCTCCTCGATCGAGGCGTAGTTGGCGTGGTGGTCCAGCTCCACGTTGAGCACGATCGCCACCTCGGGCGCGTACTTGTGGAAGCTGCGGTCGCTCTCGTCCGCCTCGGCGACGAAGATCTCGCCGGTGCCGTGGTGGGCGTTGGAGCCGGGGGCGTCGAGGTCGCCGCCGATCGCGTAGGACGGGTCCAGGCCCAGCTCGCCGAGGGCGACGGCGAGCATGCTGGTGGTGGTGGTCTTGCCGTGGGTGCCGGCCACCGCCAGCGCCCGGCGGCCGCCCATCAGCGCGGCCAGCGCGTCGGAGCGGTGCACCACCGGGATGCCGCGCTCGTGGGCGGCGACCAGCTCGGGGTTGTCGGCGCGGATCGCGCTGGAGACGACCACGCTGCTGGTGCCGTCCGGGACGTGCTCGGCGGCGTGGCCGACGTGCACGGTGGCGCCGAGGGCGCGCAGCGCGAGGACGGTCTCGGACTCCTTGGAGTCGCTGCCGGAGACGCCGGCCCCGCGCACGGCGAGGATCTTCGCCAGGCCGGACATCCCGGCGCCGCCGATGCCGATGAAGTGCGGGGCGTGCAGGTCGTGGGCGGCGTCGTTCAAAGCGTGGCTCCGTACGGGCGGGGGCAGACAGGTCGGGCGGACGGGACGGGAAGACGGAATCGTCCTCGCGGGCGGACCGCAAGGACGATTCTGCACCACCACCGGGCGGGGCTAGGAGTCGCTGGCGAACAGCCTGAGCACCGGGACCCCCACCTTGTGCCGGGCCTGGGAGGCCCAGTCGCGGTGGAAGAACTCCTCGACGAAGTGCGGCGAGGTGAGCACCACCACCTCGTCCGCCCGCTGCTCCTCGACGACCGCGCGCAGCCGCGCCAGCGGCTTCTCCTCCACCAGCTCGCCCACCGCCGCGGCCCCGGCCGTGCGCAGGTGGCGCAGGCTGTGCTCCAGCGACTCGGTGGCCACCGTCGGGCCGCTCTCGGACTCGTCGTGCTCGTGCACCACCTTGTCGAGGTGGCCGAGGGCGACGTCGTCGAGCGCCCGCAGCAGTTCGTCCTGCTTGCCGCGCGGCTGCATCAGGACGACGAAGGACACCTCCTCCTCGCCGTGGAGCGTGGTGACGAGTTCCACGTCCGCGTCCGAGAGAGCCTTTTCGATCATCAGTACCGTCTTGAACACGTGAGTCCCTTCCAGTGGCCGGCCCCCGGGCCCCGGCATCGCATAACGGGCTCACGATCAGGGGGTCACGGGGTCATCCGAACCCGGGCGACGCAGGTAGCGGGTGAAGAGGAAACCTTTCTGCTCGATCAATGAGACCAGCCGCATCCGCTGCACGTCCGGCATTTGCGCATCGTGGAGGATGCGCGGCGCGTCGCCGCCGGTGAGCAGCGGGGCCAGCGACAGGCACAGCTCGTCCAGCAGGCCGGCCGCCGCGAGCTGCCCCAGCAGGCGCGGGCCGCCCTCGGTCAGCAGGCGGGTCCAGCCCCGCGCGGCCAGGGCCGCCACGCCCGCCCGCAGGTCCACCGCGCCGGTGCCGGCGAGCACCAGGTCGGCCACCTCGGCGACCGCCCGGCGGCGCTCCTCGGAGGCGTCCTCGGTGGTGATCACCACCGTCCTGACCAGCGGTTCGGTGAACAGCGGAGCCGTCAGGTCCAGCTGCAGCGAGCGGCTCACCACGGCGATCACCGGGGCGGGCGCCTGCCCGGCCGCCGCCCGGGCCGCCGCGAACTCCTTGCGCGCCCTGGCCGGCCGGTAGCCCTCGGCGCGGACCGTCTCCGCGCCCACCAGTACCACGTCCGACAGCGCCCGCAGCACCCCGAAGATCCGCTTGTCGGCGTCGCCGGAGAGGCCCTCGGAGAGCCCGTCCAGCCTGGCCCCGCCGTCCAGGCCGGACACCATGTTGGCGCGCAGCCAGGGGCGCCCCTGATTCACCTGTTCGGGGTACGCGTACACGGCGGCGAGCGATTCCAGTGCGGCCGGATCCTCGAGCCGCCCGTCCAGCGGGCTGATCAACTGTTGCATGTCCTCAGTCTTCCACCGCGGCCCCGGCGCCGTCCGGGGGCCGCGGGCCGAGGGCCGTCCGGGGCCGCGGGCCCCGCGTCCGGACCCGTGCGTCGTTCGGACGGCTCACCCGGCAGGCGTACCCTCTACTGATGTGCCCGCAGCCTCCCACTCCGCAACCGCGCCCGAGCCGATAACCGCCGCCCCCGTGTCCGGCTCCCCGATCGCGCTCACCGACCGCCGTCCCGTGGTGCCCGCCGAGCGGCTGGTCGCCGAGATGGTCCCGCCGCCCCGGTTCGCCGACGTGAGCTTCGGGACGTACATCCCGGACCCGACCCAGCCGAGCCAGTACGAGGCCGTCCAGGTCCTGGAGCAGTTCGCGGCCACCCTCGGTGGAGGAAACGGTTCCGCGCCCAAGCGCAGCTGGTTCCGCCGCTCCGCCCCCGCGCCCACCGGCCCGGCCGGGGTCTACCTCGACGGCGGCTACGGCGTCGGCAAGACCCACCTGCTCGCCTCGCTCTGGCACGCCGCCCCCGGCCCCAAGGCCTTCGGCACCTTCGTCGAGCTGACCAACCTGGTCGGCGCGCTCGGCTTCCAGCAGGCCGTGCGGACCCTCTCCGGCCACACCCTGCTCTGCATCGACGAGTTCGAGCTGGACGACCCGGGCGACACCGTGCTGGTCTCCACCCTGCTCGGCCGGCTGGTCGACAACGGCGTGAAGCTGTGCGCCACCTCGAACACCCTGCCGGAGAAGCTCGGCGAGGGCCGCTTCGCCGCCGCCGACTTCCTGCGCGAGATCCAGGGCCTGTCCGCGCACTTCCGCCCGATGCGGATCGACGGCCAGGACTACCGCCACCGCGGCCTGCCGGACGCCCCGCCGCCGTACACCGACGAGGCCGTCGCGGCCGCCGCGGCCCGCACCCCCGGCGCCTCGCTGGACGACTTCGACGCCCTGCTCGCCCACCTCTCCGCCGTCCACCCCAGCCGCTACGGCGCACTGCTGGACGACGTCACCGCGGTCTGCCTGCGCGGCGTCAAGCAGGTCGACGACCAGTCCACCGCGCTGCGCCTGGTCGTGCTGGCCGACCGGATGTACGACCGCGAGCTGCCGATCACCGCCTCCGGCCTGCCCTTCGACCAGGTCTTCCCGGAGGAGATGCTGCGCGGCGGCTACCGCAAGAAGTACCTGCGCGCCATCTCCCGCCTGGTCGCCCTCGCCCGGGACAGCGCCGGGTAGGACCCCGCTTGTCGGTGGTGGGTCGTACCGTTGAGTGGTGCGTCCCATCACGAGTATTGAGCGGTCCGTGGCGCCCTTCGAGGTCGTCAGCCCCTTCCAGCCGAACGGCGACCAGCCGGCGGCGATCGCCGAGCTGGAGCGGCGGATCAGGGGAGGGGAGAAGGACGTCGTGCTGCTCGGTGCCACCGGCACCGGCAAGTCGGCCACCACGGCCTGGATGATCGAGAAGCTCCAGCGGCCCACCCTGGTGATGGCGCCGAACAAGACGCTGGCCGCCCAGCTGGCCAACGAGTTCCGCGAGTTGCTGCCGAACAACGCGGTCGAGTACTTCGTCTCGTACTACGACTACTACCAGCCCGAGGCGTACGTCCCGCAGACGGACACCTACATCGAGAAGGACTCCTCGATCAACGAGGAGGTCGAGCGGCTGCGCCACTCGGCGACCAACTCGCTGCTCACCCGCCGGGACGTCGTCGTGGTCGCCTCGGTCTCCTGCATCTACGGCCTCGGCACCCCGCAGGAGTACGTGGACCGCATGGTGCGGCTGAAGGTCGGCCAGGAGATCGACCGGGACGACCTGCTGCGCCGCTTCGTCGACATCCAGTACGCCCGCAACGACGTGGCCTTCACCCGCGGCACCTTCAGGGTCCGCGGGGACACCATCGAGATCTTCCCGGTCTACGAGGAGCTGGCCGTCCGGATCGAGATGTTCGGCGACGAGATCGAGGCGCTGTACACCCTGCACCCGCTCACCGGCGAGATCATCAGCCAGGACGACTCGGTCTACGTCTTCCCCGCCTCGCACTACGTGGCCGGCCCCGAGCGGATGGAGCGCGCGGTCAACGGCATCGAGGCGGAGCTGACGCGGACCCTCGCCAAGCTGGAGAAGCAGGGCAAGCTGCTGGAGGCCCAGCGGCTGCGGATGCGCACCACCTACGACATCGAGATGCTGCGCCAGATCGGCACCTGCTCGGGCGTCGAGAACTACTCGATGCACTTCGACGGCCGCGAGCCCGGCTCCCCGCCGAACACCCTGCTCGACTACTTCCCGGAGGACTTCCTCCTGGTCATCGACGAGTCGCACGTCACCGTCCCGCAGATCGGCGCGATGTACGAGGGCGACGCCTCGCGCAAGCGCACCCTGGTCGAGCACGGCTTCCGGCTGCCCTCCGCGATGGACAACCGCCCGCTGAAGTGGGAGGAGTTCCTGGAGCGGATCGGCCAGACCGTCTACCTCTCGGCGACGCCGGGCCCGTACGAGCTGTCGCGCGGCGACGGCCAGGTCGAGCAGATCATCCGCCCGACCGGCCTGATCGACCCCGAGGTGATCGTCAAGCCGACCGAGGGCCAGATCGACGACCTGGTGCACGAGGTCCGCAAGCGGGTCGAGCGGGACGAGCGCGTCCTGGTCACCACGCTGACCAAGAAGATGGCCGAGGACCTCACCGACTACATGCTCGGCCTGGACATCCGGGTCCGGTACCTGCACAGCGACGTGGACACCCTGCGCCGGGTGGAGCTGCTGCGCGAGCTGCGGGCGGGCCGGTTCGACGTGCTGGTCGGCATCAACCTGCTGCGCGAGGGCCTGGACCTGCCCGAGGTGTCGCTGGTGGCGATCCTGGACGCGGACAAGGAGGGCTTCCTGCGCTCCGGCACCTCGCTGATCCAGACGATCGGCCGCGCGGCCCGCAACGTCTCCGGCCAGGTCCACATGTACGCGGACAAGATCACCCCCGCGATGGAGAAGGCCATCGACGAGACCAACCGCCGCCGGGCCGTGCAGCAGGCCTACAACAAGGAGCACGGGATCGACCCGCAGCCGCTGCGCAAGAAGATCGGCGACATCCTGGACACCCTCGCCCGCGAGGACGTCGACACCGACGAGCTGCTCTCCACCGGCTACCGCAACCAGGGCAAGGGCAAGGCCCCGGTGCCGGCGCTGGGCGCGGAGCGCAAGCCGGGCAAGTCCCTGCCGGCCGCCGAGCTGGCGGACCTGATCCAGGAGATGACCGACCGGATGCACACGGCCGCCGCGGACCTCCAGTTCGAGGTCGCGGCCCGGCTGCGCGACGAGGTCAAGGAGCTGAAGAGGGAACTGCGGCAGATGCGCGAGGCCGGTGTGGCGTAGGTACGTCGGAGGGGAGCCTCCGCGCGGCGAACGGTCCTGGCCGGAATGGCACCGGTCAAGACCACAGGTGTCTCAGCCTTGCCACAAACGGGGAAACCCGGGGAAGGGCGGGGTGCCGCAGGCCCTAGGCTGGCCTGCGGCACCGTGCCCGCGGGACGGGATCGCGGGCCGTACGCAGAGGGGGCCTCAGCCGGGGGACGGCGACGGGGTGTTCCACCGTGGAGCCGCGCGGGTGTGACCGCGCGGCCGGCAGAGAGGACAACGTCGTGTCGGTGAACCTGGCCAAGGGCCAGAAGGTCAGCCTCCAGAAGGGGCAGGGTGGCACCCTGACCGTGGTGCGGATGGCCCTGGGCTGGCAGGCGGCCCCCAAGCGCGGGCTGTTCGGCAGCCGAACCCGGAAGATCGACCTGGACGCCTCGGCGCTGCTGTACGCCGAGAAGACCCCGTCCGACGTGGTGTTCTTCTCGCACCTGGAGAGCAACGACGGCTCCGTCCGGCACACCGGCGACAACCTGGAGGGCGGCTCGGGGGCCGAGGACGACGAGGCGATCCTGGTCGACCTGGTGCACGTGCCGGTCAACATCACCCAGGTGGTGTTCACGGTGAGCTCGTACACCGGGCAGACCTTCGCCGAGGTGCAGCGGGCGCACTGCCGGCTGGTGGACGAGACCACCGGGCTGGAGCTGGCCCGCTACGAGCTGGCGGGCGGCGGGCCGCACACCGGGCAGATCATGGCCAAGGTGGTCCGGGACGGCAACGGCGGCTGGGAGATGCAGGCGATCGGCGCGCCGGCCAAGGGGCGCACCTTCCAGGACCTGCTGCCGGCGATCGAGCCGTTCCTGTAGCCGGGCCTCCGCGTTCTTTACCTTCTTTACCATTCCTTGGCTGTCCTGTTACTCTCGTTGGCAGCGGAGGGGAGTATTCCTCGACAGCCGACCCCGTCATCACGGGTGCCCGTCGCGGCACCCCGGGGCGCTGGCCCGATGGGCGGAAGAGACCTCCGGCAGTGACGATGACCGTCTCGCCTACCTGCCGGAGGAGCAGTAGTGGACGTTTCCGTAACCATGTGGGTTTCCACGATCCTGGTGCTGATCGCACTGGTCGTGGCCGACTTCTTCATCGGAGGGCGCAAGCCGCACGAGGTCTCGATCAAGGAGGCCGGGATCTGGACGGCCGTCTGGGTCGCCCTGGCGGTGCTCTTCGGTGGCTTCCTCTGGTGGCACTCCGGCGGGGAGCCCGCCGGTGAGTTCTTCGCCGGCTACATCACCGAGAAGTCGCTCAGTGTCGACAACCTCTTCGTGTTCATCCTGATCATGGGCAAGTTCGCGGTGCCCAGGATCTACCAGCAGCGCGTACTGATGTTCGGGGTGATCATCGCGCTGGTGCTCCGGGCGGTGTTCATCGCCGGTGGCGCCGCGCTGGTCTCCCAGTTCTCCTGGGTGTTCTTCATCTTCGGCGGCTTCCTGATCTGGACGGCCTGGAAGCTGATCAAGGAGGCCCGCGCCGAGGAGGAGGGCGAGGAGGAGTTCGAGGAGAACCGCGTCCTCAAGTCGATCACGCGGCGTTTCCCGGCCACCGACGACTACCGCGGCACCAAGCTGTTCGTCCTTGAGAACGGCCGCCGGCTGATCACCCCGATGCTGATCGTCATGCTGGCGATCGGCACCACCGACGTGCTGTTCGCGCTGGACTCGATCCCGGCGATCTTCGGCCTGACCCAGGACCCGTACATCGTCTTCACCGCCAACGCCTTCGCCCTGATGGGGCTGCGCCAGCTGTACTTCCTGATCGGCGGCCTGCTGAAGAAGCTGGTCCACCTGTCGTACGGCCTGTCGGTGATCCTCGGCTTCATCGGCGTGAAGCTGGTGCTGCACGCCGCGCACGAGGCCGGCGCGACGTGGGCCCCGGAGATCGGCATCCCGTTCTCGCTGGGCTTCATCGTGGTGGTGCTGGCGATCACCACCTTCACCAGTCTGCGGGCCTCGAAGAAGGCCGAGCGCGAGGAGCGCGAGAAGCTCGACGCCTGATCCGCCGGGTGCACGCCGGGCCCCCGCGACCGCTTCCGGTCGCGGGGGCCCCGGTGTCCGGCGGGGCGTTCGGCGGGGCGGGCTACCAGCCGCGCTCGCGCCACTCCTCGAGGTGCGGGCGCTCGGCGCCGAGGGTGGTGTCGTTGCCGTGGCCGGGGTAGACCCAGGCCTCGTCCGGCAGGACGTCGAAGATCTTCTCGGTGACGTCGCGGTAGAGGGTCCGGAAGGCCTCCGGGTCCCCCCAGGTGTTGCCCACGCCGCCGGGGAAGAGGCAGTCGCCGGTGAAGACGTGCGGGTGGCCCTGGGGGTCGTCGTAGATCAGCACGATGGCGCCCGGGGTGTGCCCGACCAGGTGCCGGACGGTCAGTTCGACCTCGCCGACCCGCAGCTTGTCGCCGTCGGCGAGCAGCAGCTCGGTGGGGACGTCGATGCCCTCGGCGTCGTGCTCGCCGGCGGCGGTGCGGGCGCCGGTGGTGGCGACGACCTCGGCCAGCGCGCCCCAGTGGTCGTGGTGCCGGTGGGTGGTGACCACCGTCTCGAGGTCGTCCCCGACGGTCTCCAGCAGCACCGGCGCGTCGGCGGCCGCGTCGATCAGGAGCTGTTCGTCGGTGGCCCGGCAGCGCAGCAGGTAGGCGTTGTTGTCGTACGGGCCGACGGCCACCTTGGTGATGATCAGGTGGGCCAGTTCCCGCACGTCCGGCGCTCCGCCGACCTTGACCGCTCCGTGGTACGTCATCCGTTCGCTCCCTCTGCAGTGGCTCCTGGGATCATCCTCGCGCCGTCAGCCCATCGGGGGAAGCTGGGGGAGGGCGGTGTCGGGGGTGCGGCGCAGGCCGTCCCCGGCGGAGCGGCCGGAGAGCCAGGCGGTCAGCGCGCGGACCGGGCCCTCGACGGTCAGGGACACCTCGCCGGTGCCGATCACGGCGCGGTCCCCGGTGTCGTCCGAGACCAGCTCGACGGCCGGCAGGCCGGCCTCCTCGGCCAGCCCCTCGGAGAGCTTGCGGAACTGGGCGACGGCGAAGGACTTCGGCCAGTGCGCGGGGGTGTACCCGGCGTCCAGGTCGACGTGGTGGTACTCCAGCTCCACCACGCGCTTGGCCGGGATGTCGCAGGCCGGGAAGACGTAGCCGAAGCGGTGCCTGACCTCGGCGGCCCAGGCCTCGGGGCCCAGCAGCGCGGCGGCCTCGGCGAAGCCGGCGTGGGAGTCGCGCAGGTCGGCGAGCTGGACCTCCAGCGGCCGCGGCGCGTCGCGCTCGATGCCCTCGTCGCGGGCCTGGTGGCTGGCGTACTGGGGGATGTCGGTGCCGGTGCGGGCGCCGTTCAGCAGGTTGACCAGGGAGTCGGCGTTGCGGGCGAGGTGGGCCAGCACGTGGCCGCGGGTCCAGCCGGGCAGCGCGGAGGGCTCGGCGAGGGCCTCGGGCTTCAGTTCGGCCGCGGTGTGCAGCAGGTGCCGGGTGCTCTCCTCGACCTGGGCCAGGTGCCGGGTGGCGGAGGCGGCGGCGGACTGCGGGTCGGTCGGCTGCGGGTCGGTCATCGAATCTGCCTTCCGTGACGAGACTGCGCGTTGCCCCTGCGGGGCTTCGCTCGTTGACCAGGTGACGCTACCGCCGAATCGGGGCCCTGAGCAGGGGTATTTCGGTCCGGGTGCGGACCGTCCCGGGGCGGCCCTCACTCGTTCGGGTGGTCCCCGCTGGACAGAGTCGAGATTCGAACGTCTGAGCTATAGGCTGGCTGCCGCATCCTGGAAGAAGTACCGATACTCACCGCAAGCCGTCTCGCCCCGGAGAAAGGCGCCAGAAGCAGTGGCCGACCGCCTCATCGTCCGCGGTGCTCGCGAGCACAACCTCAAGAACGTCTCGCTCGACCTGCCCCGCGACTCCCTCATCGTCTTCACGGGCCTCTCCGGCTCCGGCAAGTCCTCGCTCGCCTTCGACACGATCTTCGCCGAGGGCCAGCGCCGCTACGTCGAGTCGCTGTCCTCCTACGCACGTCAGTTCCTCGGGCAGATGGACAAGCCCGACGTGGACTTCATCGAGGGCCTCTCCCCGGCCGTCTCGATCGACCAGAAGTCCACCAACCGCAATCCCCGTTCGACCGTCGGCACCATCACCGAGGTCTACGACTACCTGCGCCTGCTGTTCGCCCGGATCGGCAAGCCGCACTGTCCGCACTGCGGCCGCCCCATCGCCAAGCAGTCGCCGCAGGCGATCGTCGACAAGGTGCTGGAGCTCGCCGAGGGCACCCGCTTCCAGGTGCTGAGCCCGGTGGTGCGCGAGCGCAAGGGCGAGTTCGTCGACCTCTTCGCCGACCTCCAGTCCAAGGGCTACTCCCGCGCCCGCGTCGACGGCGAGACGATCCAGCTCGCCGAGCCGCCGAAGCTCAAGAAGCAGGAGAAGCACACCATCGAGGTGGTGATCGACCGCCTGACCGTCAAGGACAGCGCCAAGCGGCGGCTCACCGACTCGGTGGAGACGGCCCTGCGGCTGTCCGGCGGCATGGTCGTCCTCGACTTCGTCGACCTCCCCGAGGACGACCCGGAGCGCGAGCGGATGTACTCCGAGCACCTCTACTGCCCGTACGACGACGTGTCGTTCGAGGAGCTGGAGCCGCGCTCGTTCTCCTTCAACTCGCCCTTCGGCGCCTGCCCGGACTGCTCGGGCCTGGGCAACCGGATGGAGGTCGACCCGGAGCTGGTCGTGCCGGACGTCGAGCGCTCGCTCGACGAGGGCGCGATCCACCCGTGGTCGGCCGGGCACGCCAAGGAGTACTTCCAGCGCCTGATCGACGCGCTGGCCGAGGAGCTCGGCTTCCGCACCGACATCCCCTGGGCCGGGCTGCCCGCCCGGGCCAAGAAGGCGCTGCTGCACGGGCACAAGCACCAGGTGCAGGTCCGCTACCGCAACCGCTTCGGCCGGGAGCGCTCGTACAGCACCGGCTTCGAGGGCGCGATCCCCTTCATCCAGCGCCGGCACACCGAGGCGGAGAGCGACAGCAGCCGCGAGCGCTTCGAGGGCTACATGCGCGAGGTGCCCTGCCCGACGTGCCGGGGCACCAGGCTCAAGCCAGTGGTGCTCGCGGTCACCGTCCAGGACAAGTCGATCGCCGACGTCTCCTCGATGTCGATCAGCGACTGCTCCGAGTTCCTGGGCGCGATGAAGCTGAACGCCCGGGACAAGCAGATCGCCGAGCGGGTCCTCAAGGAGGTCAACGAGCGGCTGCGCTTCCTGGTCGACGTCGGCCTGGACTACCTCTCGCTGGACCGCGCGGCCGGCACCCTGTCCGGCGGCGAGGCCCAGCGCATCCGGCTGGCCACCCAGATCGGCTCCGGCCTGGTCGGCGTGCTGTACGTGCTGGACGAGCCGTCCATCGGCCTGCACCAGCGGGACAACCACCGACTGATCGAGACGCTGGTGCGGCTGCGCGACATCGGCAACACCCTGATCGTCGTGGAGCACGACGAGGACACCATCAAGACCGCGGACTGGGTGGTCGACATCGGCCCGGGCGCCGGCGAGCACGGTGGCAAGGTGGTGCACTCCGGCTCGCTGAAGCAGCTGCTCACCAACAAGGAGTCGCTGACCGGCCAGTACCTCTCCGGCAAGCGGTCCATCCCGATCCCAAGCTCCCGCCGCGAGCGGGACAAGAAGCGCCAGCTGACCGTCCACGGCGCCCGCGAGCACAACCTCAAGGACGTCACGGTCGGCTTCCCGCTCGGCACCTTCACGGCGATCACCGGTGTCTCCGGCTCCGGCAAGTCGACGCTGGTCAACGACATCCTGTACACCCACCTCGCCCGGGAGCTGAACGGCGCCCGCAGCGTGCCCGGCCGGCACACCCGGATCACCGGCACCGACCAGGTGGACAAGGTGGTGCACGTCGACCAGTCGCCGATCGGCCGCACCCCGCGCTCCAACCCGGCCACCTACACCGGGGTGTTCGACCACGTCCGCCGGCTCTTCGCGGAGACGCAGGAGGCCAAGGTCCGCGGCTACCTGCCCGGCCGGTTCTCCTTCAACGTCAAGGGCGGCCGCTGCGAGAACTGCTCGGGCGACGGCACCATCAAGATCGAGATGAACTTCCTGCCGGACGTCTACGTGCCGTGCGAGGTCTGCCACGGCGCCCGGTACAACCGGGAGACGCTGGAGGTCCACTACAAGGGCAGGTCCATCGCCGAGGTGCTGGACATGCCGATCGAGGAGGCGCTGGACTTCTTCGAGGCCGTCCCGGCGATCGCCCGGCACCTGCGGACGCTCAACGACGTCGGCCTCGGCTACGTCCGGCTCGGCCAGTCCGCGCCCACCCTGTCCGGCGGTGAGGCGCAGCGCGTCAAGCTCGCCTCGGAGCTCCAGAAGCGCTCCACCGGGCGGACGGTCTACGTGCTGGACGAGCCCACCACCGGCCTGCACTTCGAGGACATCAGCAAGCTGATCAAGGTGCTCAGCGGGCTGGTCGACAAGGGGAACACGGTGATCGTCATCGAGCACAACCTCGATGTGATCAAGACCGCCGACTGGGTCGTCGACATGGGCCCCGAGGGCGGCTCCGGCGGTGGCACGGTGGTCGCCGAGGGCACCCCGGAGCAGATCGCCGCCGTCCCCGAGAGCCACACCGGCAAGTTCCTGCGGGACATCCTGCCGGCCGGCTTCACGGACGCCCCGGCCGCCGCCCCGGCGAAGAAGGCGCCGCGCAAGCGCGCGGCCGCCGCGAAGAAGTAGCTCCGCCCGCCCGCCCCGCCGTTCCCGAGCCACCCTGACAGCCAGGGGCACCCCGGGAACGGCGGGGCGGGCGCCGCATAGACTTCCGTGGTCCCTCGCAGCAGCAGCAACCGTAGGAGCACACCGATGTCCGAGGCCCCCGAGACCAGCCCCGCCGCCTCCCGCCGCACCCTGCTCTGCGGGGCCGCGGCCGTCCTGGCGGCCGGCGGCACCATGGCGGTCAGCGGATGCTCGTCCTCGTCCTCCTCCGACAAGGGCGCCCTCAAGGGCCCGGTCGACCTCGGCCCGGCCTCGGCCGTGCCGGAGGGCGGCGGCAAGGTCTACCGCGAGCAGAAGATCGTGGTGACCCAGCCCACCGCCGGCCAGTACAAGGCGTTCAACGCCCGGTGCACCCACGCCGGCTGCCTCGTGGACCAGGTGAAGAACGCCCAGATCCAGTGCCCCTGCCACGGCAGCCGTTTCGCCATCGCCGACGGCGCCGTGCAGGACGGACCGGCCTCCACCCCGCTGCCCGCCTACACCGTCACGGTCGAGGGCGGCAACCTCAAGGTGACCCCGAGCTGACCGAGTTGACCGCCTCACGACCGCCACGGTCCCCCTTGACGATCTCCGCCCCGTGGCCCCGGCCGCAGTCGGTACGGTGGACCCATGGCTGACCCGAGCACCTACCGCCCCGCGCCCGGTGCGATCCCGACGTCCCCCGGCGTCTACCGGTTCCGTGACGCCCACGGCCGGGTCATCTACGTCGGCAAGGCCAAGAGCCTGCGGCCGCGCCTGTCCTCCTACTTCCAGGACCTGGCCGGCCTCCACCCGCGCACCGCGACCATGGTCACCACCGCCGCCTCGGTGGAGTGGACCGTGGTCGGCACCGAGGTCGAGGCGCTCCAGCTGGAGTACTCCTGGATCAAGGAGTTCGACCCGCGGTTCAACGTCAAGTACCGCGACGACAAGAGCTATCCGGAACTCGCCGTCACCCTCAACGAGGAGTACCCGCGGGTCCAGGTGATGCGCGGGGCGCACAAGAAGGGCGTGCGCTACTTCGGCCCGTACGGCCACGCCTGGGCGATCCGCGAGACGGTCGACCTGCTGCTGCGCGTCTTCCCCGTCCGCACCTGCTCCAACGGCGTCTTCAAGCGCGCCCGCCAGGTCGGCCGGCCCTGCCTGCTCGGCTACATCGGCAAGTGCGCCGCGCCCTGCGTCGGCAAGGTCTCGGCGGACGAACACCGGGCGCTGGCCGAGGACTTCTGCGACTTCATGGCCGGACGCACCGGCAACTACCTGCGCCGGCTGGAAGAGCAGATGCGCGAGGCCGCCGCCGACCTGGAGTACGAGAAGGCGGCCCGGCTGCGGGACGACATCGGCGCCCTCAAGCGCGCGATGGAGAAGAACGCCATCGTGCTCGCCGACGCCACCGACGCCGACCTGCTGGCCGTCGCCGAGGACGAACTCGAAGCCGCCGTGCAGATCTTCCACGTCCGCGGCGGCCGGGTGCGCGGCCAGCGCGGCTGGGTCACCGACAAGGTCGAGGACGTCGACACCGCCGGCCTGGTCGAGCACGCCCTCCAGCAGCTCTACGGCGGCGGCGAGTCCGTCCCGCGCGAGGTGCTCGTCCCCGCCCTGCCGGACCCGGTGGAGCCGGTCCGCGAGTGGCTCGGTAACCTGCGCGGCAGCCAGGTCGACCTGCGCGTCCCCCAGCGCGGCGACAAGAAGGACCTGATGGCCACCGTGCAGCGCAACGCCCAGCAGGCGCTCGCGCTGCACAAGACCAAGCGCGCCTCCGACCTCACCACCCGCAGCCGCGCCCTCCAGGAGATCGCCGACGCGCTGGAGCTGGACTCCGTCCCGCTGCGCATCGAGTGCTACGACATCTCCCACCTCCAGGGCGAGGACGTGGTCGCCTCCATGGTCGTCTTCGAGGACGGCCTGGCCCGCAAGAGCGAGTACCGGCGCTTCCAGATCAAGGGCTTCGAGGGCCAGGACGACGTCCGCTCGATGCACGAGGTGATCAGCCGGCGCTTCCGCCGCTACCTCCAGGAGCGCGAGCAGACCGGTGAGTGGGCCGTCCCCGAGCCCGAGGAGGGCCCCTTCGAGGACGGCCGGCCCGAGGACGGCCCGCGCACCGAGGACGGCCGCCCCAAGCGCTTCGCCTACCCGCCCCAGCTGCTGGTCGTCGACGGCGGACAGCCGCAGGTCGCCGCCGCCAGGCGCGCCCTGGACGAACTCGGCATCGACGACGTCGCGCTGTGCGGCCTGGCCAAGCGCCTGGAGGAGGTCTGGCTGCCCGGCGAGGACGACCCGGTGGTGCTGCCCCGCTCCAGCGAGGGCCTCTACCTGCTCCAGCGGGTCCGCGACGAGGCGCACCGCTTCGCGATCAGCTATCAGCGCAACAAGCGTTCCAAGCGACTCACCGCCGGGGAACTGGACTCCGTCCCGGGCCTCGGCGAGACTCGCCGCCGGGCGCTGCTCAAGCACTTCGGTTCGCTGAAGAAGCTCAGGGCCGCCACCGTGGACGAGCTCTGTGAGGTACCCGGCATCGGACGCCGCACCGCGCAGACTGTTGCGGAGGCGTTGTCGTCCCGTACACCCGCCGCACCCGCGGTCAACACCGCGACCGGCGAGATCATCGAGGACGGGGTCGACGAGACTACCGAGCCGGTGGCAGCAGCACCCCAGACCGCACCATCCCAGGAGACGCCATGACGGCCGACGCCGCCCGTCAGCCGGTGTGCCCCGGCCCCGCCCGCCTGCCCGGGCCGGGGAAGGGCGGCCGAGCCGTACGCGTTCTCCCCAGCAGAAAGACCGAGAGCGGGGAACCGAAGTGACCGTGTCAGACGTGGCCGAGAACGCGCCGGAGCTGGTGATCATCTCCGGCATGTCCGGAGCCGGCCGCTCCACCGCCGCCAAGTGCCTGGAGGACCTCGGCTGGTTCGTGGTGGACAACCTGCCGCCGGCCCTGATCCCGACCATGGTCGACCTGGGCGCCCGTTCCCAGGGCAACGTCGCCCGGATCGGCGTGGTCGTGGACGTCCGCGGCCGGCAGTTCTTCGACGACCTGCTCACCTCGCTGGACGAGCTGGAGAAGCGCGGCGTCCGGCTCCGGGTCGTCTTCCTGGACTCCTCCGACGAGGCGCTGGTGCGCCGCTTCGAGAGCGTCCGCCGCCCGCACCCGCTGCAGGCCGACGGCCGGATCGTGGACGGCATCGCCCAGGAGCGCGACCTGCTGCGCGACCTGCGCGGCGAGGCCGACCTGGTGATCGACACCTCCAACCTCAACGTGCACCAGCTGCGCGCCAAGCTGGACGCCCAGTTCGCCGACCACGACGAGCCCGAGCTGCGCGCCACCGTGATGTCCTTCGGCTTCAAGTACGGCCTGCCCGTCGACGCCGACCTCGTGGTGGACTGCCGCTTCCTGCCCAACCCGCACTGGGTGCCCGAACTGCGGGCCCGCACCGGCACCGACGCGGACGTCGCCGACTACGTCTTCCAGCAGCCCGGAGCCAACGAGTTCCTGGACGGTTACGCCCAGCTGCTGCGCGTCATCACCGAGGGATACCGCCGCGAGGGGAAGCGCTACATGACGCTTGCCGTAGGCTGCACCGGTGGCAAGCACCGCAGCGTCGCCATGTCCGAGCGTCTGACCAAGCGTCTCATCGCCGACGGAGTCGAGACGGTGCTCGTCCACCGTGACATGGGACGGGAGTAACCGCCGCCTCCCTGCCGGGCCCGCCGGCGGAGCGGTCGGCGGGCCGAGGAACGCGAGGTGATTGTGGCGGGATACGTGCCCGGGCGGCAGCCGCAGAGCAGGACCGGCGACCGGGCGGGCAGCCCGGCCCGGCCCACGGCGCCGGGCCGCCCGCGCAGCAGTCCCGCCCGCACCAATCCGGCGCCCAGGATCGCCGCGCTCGGCGGCGGGCAGGGCCTGTCCGCCTCGCTGTCCGCGCTGCGCCGGCTCACCACCGACCTCACCGCCGTGGTCACCGTCGCCGACGACGGCGGCTCCAGCGGTCGGCTGCGCGAGGAGCTCGGCGTGCTGCCGCCGGGCGACCTGCGCAAGGCGCTGGCCGCGCTGTGCGGGGACGACGACTGGGGCCGCACCTGGTCCGAGGTGATCCAGCAGCGCTTCACCGGCAACGGCGAGCTCGGCGGCCACGCCGTCGGCAACCTGCTGATCGTCGCGCTCTGGGAGAAGCTCGGCGACCCGGTGGCGGCACTGGACTGGGTCGGCCGGCTGCTCAACGTGCAGGGCCGGGTGCTGCCGATGTCGGCGGTGCCGCTGGACATCGAGGCGACCGTCCGCGGCCACGACCCGCGGCACCCCACCGAGGTCACGGCCGTCCGCGGCCAGGCCGACGTCGCGGTGACCCCGGGCACCGTGCAGTCGATCCGGCTGCTGCCGGACGGGCCGCCCGCCGTCCCGGAGGCGGTCACCGCCGTCCGGGAGGCGGACTGGGTGGTGCTCGGCCCCGGCTCCTGGTTCACCAGCGTGCTGCCGCACCTGCTGGTGCCCGACCTGGCCAAGGCGCTCACCGAGACCCGCGCCCGCCGCCTGCTCACCCTGAACCTGGCCCCCCAGCCCGGCGAGACCGAGGGCTTCACCCCCCAGCGTCACCTGGAGGTCATCGCCGACCACGCTCCGGACCTCGCGGTGGATGCGATCCTGGTGGACGAGCGCGCCGTCACCGGCGGGGCCTTCGGCCAGGCCGACCTGGACGGCCTGGAGAAGGCCGCCGAGCGGATGGGCGCGGCTCTGGTACTCGGCTCGGTGGCCCGCACCGACGGGACGCCGCGACACGACCCCGAGCTGTTGGCGGCAGCGTACGACCGGATTTTCCGGACACATGGAAGGATCGGGCCATGGCGATGACTCCAGCGGTGAAGGACGAGATCAGCCGGCTCCCGGTCACCCGGGCCTGCTGTCGCAAGGCGGAGGTGTCGGCGATCCTGCGGTTCGCGGGCGGGCTGCACATCGTGAGCGGCCGCATCGTGATCGAGGCGGAGCTGGACACCGGAGCGGCGGCACGGCGGCTGCGCAAGGACCTGCTGGAGATCTTCGGGCACTCCTCGGATCTCGTGGTGATGGCTCCCGGCGGGCTGCGCCGCGGCAGCCGTTTCGTGGTCCGGGTGGTCAAGGACGGCGAGCTGCTCGCGCGCCAGACCGGGCTCGTGGACGGCCGCGGCCGCCCGATCCGGGGCCTGCCCCCGGCGGTCGTCTCGGGGGCCACCTGCGACGCCGAGGCGGCCTGGCGCGGGGCCTTCCTGGCGCACGGTTCCCTCACCGAGCCGGGCCGCTCCTCCTCGCTGGAGATCACCTGCCCCGGCTCCGAGGCCGCCCTCGCCCTGGTCGGCGCCGCCCGCCGGCTCGGCATCCCGGCCAAGGCCCGCGAGGTGCGCGGCGTGGACCGGGTGGTGATCCGCGACGGCGACGCGATCGGCGCCCTGCTGACCCGGCTCGGCGCGCACGAGTCGGTGCTCGCCTGGGAGGAGCGCCGGATGCGGCGCGAGGTGCGGGCCACCGCCAACCGGCTGGCCAACTTCGACGACGCCAACCTGCGCCGCTCGGCCCGCGCCGCGGTGGCGGCCGGCGCCCGGGTGGCCCGTGCGCTGGAGATCCTCGGCGACGAGGTGCCGGAGCACCTGGCCGCGGCCGGCCAGCTGCGGATGCAGCACAAGCAGGCCTCGCTGGAGGAGCTGGGCGCGCTCGCCGACCCGCCGCTGACCAAGGACGCGGTGGCCGGCCGGATCCGCCGGCTGCTGGCGATGGCGGACAAGCGGGCCTCCGAGCTCGGCCTGCCGAGCACCGAGGCGAGCCTCACCGACGAGATGGCGCTGAACTGACGCTCACGCTCCGTGACGAACACACGGCCGGTGCCCCGATCCGGGGCGCCGGCCGTCGGCGTTCCGGGACCGCCGTCCGGCCGCTTCCCGGACGGGGTCGCGGACGGCGTCCCGAACGGGTTTCCGGACCTGCCGGCACACCCGAATTGGTAGAGACCACTGGCCCGGGACCAACTGCCCGGCGGAGCAAGGCCGGACGGCCTGAAATCGGGTTTCGGCCGCGCCACGCCCGGTCTCGGCAGGCGGTGCGATGTGCCGTGCGAGGCCCCGGAGGGGTAGGGTCGTAGGCGGTCGGGGACTTCCCAAATCTCACCCCCGTCGGGCCTCGCGCCCGGCGTACCTAACGAGGAGATCGGTTCGTGACGATCCGGGTAGGCATCAACGGCTTCGGCCGCATCGGCCGCAACTTCTTCCGCGCGGTCAAGGCCCAGGGCGCGGACATCGAGATCGTCGGTGTCAACGACCTCACCGACACGAAGACCCTGGCTCACCTGCTCAAGTACGACACCACCCTGGGTACCTTCCCGGGCGAGGTCTCGCACACCGCGGACAGCATCACCGTCGACGGCCACACCTTCAAGGTGACCGCCGAGCGTGACCCCGCGAACCTCCCGTGGGCCGCCCTGGGCGCCGACATCGTCGTCGAGTCCACCGGCATCTTCACCAAGGCCGAGGCCGCGAAGAAGCACCTCGCCGCCGGCGCGAAGAAGGTCATCATCTCGGCGCCCGCCACCGACGAGGACGTCACCATCGTCCTGGGTGTCAACGACGACAAGTACGACGCGGCCAACCACCACGTCATCTCCAACGCCTCCTGCACCACCAACTGCGTGGCGCCGATGGCGAAGGTGCTGAACGAGAGCTTCGGCATCGTCAAGGGTCTGATGACCACCGTCCACGCGTTCACCAACGACCAGGTCACCCTGGACTTCCCGCACAAGGACCTGCGCCGTGCTCGTGCGGCCTCGCAGAACATCATCCCGACGTCGACGGGTGCCGCCAAGGCGACCGCCCTGGTCCTGCCGGAGCTGAAGGGCAAGCTGGACGGCACCTCGCTGCGCGTCCCGGTCCCGACCGGCTCCATCACGGACCTGGTCGTCACCCTGGAGCGCGAGGTCACCAAGGACGAGGTCAACGCGGCCTTCCAGAAGGCCGCGCAGGAGGGCCCGCTCAAGGGCATCCTGGCCTACACCGAGGACCCGATCGTCTCCTCGGACATCGTGAACGACCCGGCCTCCTGCATCTTCGACTCCAGCCTCACCATGGTCCAGGGCAACCAGGTCAAGGTGCTCGGCTGGTACGACAACGAGTGGGGCTACTCGAACCGCGTCGTCGACCTGGTCGCCCTCGTCGGCGGGCAGCTCTGACCTTGCGGGAGCTGACGTGATGTAGGGGCGAGGGCCCGGACGGCGTACGGTGCCGACCGGGCCCTCGTTCCGCGCTCAAGGACTTCTCAGGCGGCCCCTGCGCCGTGCCGCCTCACTGCGCATCAACCATCTCCCCAGGAGAAACCGAATCCCCGTGAAGACCATCGAAGAGCTCATCGAAGCCGGTATCGACGGCAAGCGCGTCTTCGTGCGCGCCGACCTGAACGTGCCGCTGGACGGTGACACGATCACCGACGACGGCCGGATCCGCGCCGTCGCGCCGACCATCGCCAAGCTGGCCGCGGCCGGCGCGAAGGTCGTCGTCGCCTCGCACCTCGGCCGCCCCAAGGGCGCGCCGGACCCGGCGTTCTCGCTCGCCCCGGCGGCCAAGCGCCTCGGCGAGATCCTCGGCAAGGACGTAGCCTTCGCCGCCGACACCGTCGGCGACAGCGCGAAGGCCGTTGTGGCCGCGCTGACGGACGGCGAGGTCGCGCTGCTGGAGAACCTGCGCTTCAACGCCGGCGAGACCAGCAAGGACGACGCCGAGCGCAAGGCCTTCGCCGAGCAGCTGGCCGCGCTGGCCGACCTGTACGTCGGCGACGGCTTCGGCGCCGTGCACCGCAAGCACGCCTCGGTGTACGACCTGCCGGCCCTGCTGCCGCACGCCGCGGGCGACCTGATCGCCACCGAGGTCGGCGTGCTGAAGAAGCTCACCGAGGACGTCGCCCGCCCGTACGTGGTGGTGCTCGGCGGTGCCAAGGTCTCCGACAAGCTCGGAGTGATCGACAACCTGCTGAAGAAGGCCGACCGGATCCTGATCGGCGGCGGCATGGCGTACACCTTCCTCAAGGCCAAGGGCCACGAGGTCGGCATCTCGCTGCTGCAGGAGGACCAGATCCCGACCGTCCTCGGCTACCTGGCCGAGGCCGAGCAGCGCGGCGTCGAGTTCGTGCTGCCGGCGGACGTCCTGGTCTCCGCCGACTTCCCGGACCTCAAGACCAAGGCCCCGGCGAACCCCTCGACCGTCGACTCGGACAAGATCCCGGCCGACGAGGAGGGCCTGGACATCGGCCCGAAGACCCGCGAGCTGTACGCGGCCAAGCTGGCCGACGCGGGCACGGTGTTCTGGAACGGTCCGATGGGCGTCTTCGAGCACCCGGACTACGCGAACGGCACCCGGGCCGTCGCCCAGGCCCTGATCGACAGCAACGCGTTCACCGTGGTCGGCGGCGGCGACTCCGCCGCGGCCGTCCGCATCCTGGGCTTCGACGAGAACGCCTTCGGACACATCTCGACCGGCGGTGGCGCCAGCCTCGAGTACCTGGAGGGCAAGACCCTCCCCGGTCTCGCCGCTCTGGAGGACTGAAACACATGACCGACCGTCTCCCGCTGATGGCGGGCAACTGGAAGATGAACCTCAACCACCTCGAGGCCATCCAGCACACCCAGAAGCTGGCCTTCGCGCTGGCCGACAAGGACTACGAGGCCGTCGAGGTCGCCGTCCTGGTGCCGTTCACCGACCTGCGCTCGGTGCAGACCCTGGTCGACGGCGACAAGCTGAAGATCAAGTACGGCTCGCAGGACATCTCGCAGCACGACGGCGGGGCCTACACCGGCGAGGTCTCCGGCCCGATGCTGGCCAAGCTCAAGTGCACCTACGCGGTGATCGGCCACTCCGAGCGCCGCCAGTACCACGGCGAGAACGAGGAGATCGTCAACGCCAAGGTGAAGGCCGCCTACCGCGCCGGGATCACCCCGATCCTGTGCGTCGGCGAGCCGCTGGAGATCCGCAAGGCCGGCACCCACGTCGAGTACACCCTGGCGCAGCTGGACGGCGGCCTGGCCGACGTCCCGGCCCACCAGGCCGAGTCGATCGTGGTCGCCTACGAGCCGGTCTGGGCGATCGGCACCGGCGAGGTGGCCACCCCGGAGGACGCGCAGGAGGTCTGCGCCGCCATCCGCAAGCGGATCGCCGAGCTGTACGACGCCGAGCTGGCCGGCAAGGTCCGGGTGCTGTACGGCGGTTCGGTGAAGTCGTCGAGCGCGGCCGGTCTGATGGCCAAGCCCGACATCGACGGCGGCCTGGTCGGCGGTGCCTCGCTGGACGCCGACGAGTTCGTCAAGATCGTGCGCTACCGTGAGCAGGCAGTAGGCTAACGCCGCCGCAGCAACGTAGGCTTTGGGGCCGGACCGCCGTACGCGGCCCGGCCCCTTCGCCGAAGATACGAGAGAGTTGGTCCCGTCGTGGTTCTCGGGTTCTCGATTGCCCTGATCATCTTCAGTCTGCTGATGATCCTGCTCGTGCTGCTGCACAAGGGGAAGGGCGGCGGCCTGTCCGACATGTTCGGCGGTGGCGCGATGTCCACCGGCGGCGGCTCGGCGGTGGCCGAGCGCAACCTGGACCGCATCACCATCGTGGTCGGCGCGGGGTGGTTCGCGTGCATCATCGTCCTGGGCCTGGTGCTGAAGTACCAGAGCTGACGTATCCCTGACGCCCCGTCGCCCGAGCGCCTATCCTGGGACGGTCGGGTGCGGAGGCGATGGTGGCGGATGCTTAACTCCTGCTTACACTAGGACGACTTTCGCCACCGACGCGCACCGCGGCGGGTCGGCGCACCAGTACGCAGGGAGTCAGACCGTGGCAAGTGGCAATGCCATCCGTGGCAGCAGGGTCGGGGCCGGCCCGATGGGCGAGGCGGAGCGCGGCGAGTCCGCCCCGCGCAACCGGATCTCCTTCTGGTGCGCGAACAAGCACGAGACCCGTCCCAGCTTCGCCGCCGAAGCGGCGATCCCGGAGACCTGGGACTGCCCGCGCTGCGGCTTCCCCGCGGGGCAGGACCAGCACAACCCGCCGGCGCCCTCGCGCAACGAGCCGTACAAGACCCACCTCGCCTACGTCCGTGAGCGGCGCACCGACGCCGACGGCGAGGCGATCCTGGCGGAGGCGCTGGCGAAGCTCCGCGGCGAGATCTGAGCGGAACGGCTCCGGCCCGGACAGCGGCAACAGCACGAAGGGCGCCATCGTCGAACGACGGTGGCGCCCTTCGGCGTTGCCGGATCCGGTTACGCGGAGGCCGGCGGGTAGAGCTGCGGCGGGATCCGCTCCGCGGCGGCGCGGTCCAGCAGCCACAGGGTGCGGCTGCGGCCGTACGCGCCGGAGGCGGGCGCCTGGAGCTCGCCGGGGCCGGACAGGGCCAGCGCGACCGCGCCCGCCTTGTCCTCGCCGGCGGCCAGCAGCCAGACCTCGCGGGCGGTGCGGATCGCCGGGAGGGTGAGCGAGATGCGCACCGGCGGGGGCTTGGGGGCCCCGCGGACGCCGATCACGGTCAGCTCGGTCTCCCGCACGCCCGGGTGCTCGGGGAAGAGCGAGGCGACGTGGGTGTCCGGGCCGACGCCGAGCAGCAGCACGTCGAAGGCCGGGACGCCGAGCCGGTCGCCCGGCCCGGCCGCCTTCGCCAGCTCCTCGGCGTAGCGGGCGGCGGCGGCCTCCACGTCCGAGCCGTCCACCCCGTCCGAGGCGGGCATCTCGTGCACCCGCGCCGGGTCGAGCGGGACGGCGTCCAGCAGCTCGGCGCGGGCCTGGACGGCGTTGCGCTCCGGGTCGGCGGCGGGCAGGAAGCGCTCGTCGCCCCACCAGAGGTCCAGCCGGCCCCAGTCGACCGCGTCGCGCGCCGGGGAGGCGGCGATCGCGGCCAGCAGGGCGTTGCCGTTGCGACCGCCGGTGAGCACCACCGAGGCGCTGCCGCGGGCGGCCTGGGCGTCCACGATCCGGGTGATCAACCGGGCCGCGGCCGCCTGGGCCATCAGCTCCTTGTCCCGGTGGACGACCAGCTGCGGAGTCGCGTTGGTCATGCGCCTTCCTTGGTGGTGCGCTTGCCGGCGGCCCTGCGCGCGGGCTTGCGCTCCGCGGCCTCGGCGGTCACCCGGTCCGGGTTGGCCACGGCGGCCTCGGCGGCCTCCTCGACGGCGACCTCGGCCTCCTCGGCGACCTCGCGGGCGACCCTCTCGGCCGCCTCGGTCTCGGCGTTGACCGGTTCCTGCAGCCGCTCGACGGGCGTGCGCACGGCCGTCGCGTAGATGTCGTCCGGATCCAGGCGGCGCAGCTCCTCGGCGATCAGCTCCGAGGTCTCGCGCCGCTTGAGCGCCACCTGGCGGTCCGGCGAGCCGGGCATGGACAGCGTGCCCAGCAGGCCGTCCGGGCGGTCCAGGGTGATGTCCCCGTCCTTGGTGCGCAGGCGCACCGCGGTGATGCCGGGGCCGTTGGTGACGACCCGCTCGACCGGCACGCGCAGCCGGTTGGTCAGCCAGAGGCCGAGCAGCTCGACGCTGGGGTTGTAGGACTCGCCCTCGACGACCGCGGAGACGATCGTGGACGGCCGCTGGTCCAGCGCGGCGGCCAGCATCGAGCGCCAGCCGGTGATCCGGGTCCAGGCCAGGTCGGTGTCGCCCGGGGTGTAGCTCTGGGCGCGCTGGGCGAGCTGGCCGACCGGGGACTCCGCGGTGACGGCGTCGGTGATCCGGCGCTGGGCGATCGAGCCCAGCGGGTCCTGCGCCGGGTGGTGCGGCGCGTTGTCCGGCCACCAGACGACGGTCGGGGCGTCCGGCAGCAGCAGCGGCAGGACCACCGACTGGGCGTGCGAGGCGAGTTCGCCGTGCATCCGCAGGACGACCGTCTCGCCGGAGCCGGCGTCCGAGCCGACCAGGATCTCGGCGTCCAGCCGGGTCTCGGCCCGCGCCCGGGGCGAGCGCCCGGCGCGCTTGATCACCGCGAGGGTGCGCATCGGGTGCTCGCGGGAGGCGTCGTTGGCGGCCTTGAGGGCGTCGTAGGCGCTGCCCTCGTCGGTCACTATCACCAGGGTGAGCACCATGCCGGCGGCGCCGGAGCCGCGGGCCCGGCGCGCCTCCATCAGCGCGGCGTTGATCTTGCTGGACGTCGTGTTGGTGAGGTCGATCTTCATGGCCGGCGCCAGCTCCTGCCGTCTCGTGCGAGCATCTCGTCCGCCTCGACGGGGCCCCAGGTCCCCGCCGCGTACTGGGCGGGCTTGCCGTGGCTGTCCCAGTACTTCTCGATCGGGTCGAGGATCTGCCAGGAGAGCTCGACCTCCTGGTGGCGCGGGAACAGGTTGGCGTCGCCGAGCAGCACGTCGAGGATGAGCCGCTCGTACGCCTCCGGGCTGGACTCCGTGAAGGACTCACCGTAGGCGAAGTCCATCGTGACGTCCCGGACCTCGAAGGAGGTGCCCGGCACCTTGGAGCCGAACCGCACCGTCACGCCCTCGTCCGGCTGGACCCGGATGACCAGGGCGTTCTGCCCCAGCTCCTCGGTCGCGTAGGAGTCGAAGGGCAGGTACGGGGCGCGCTGGAAGACGACCGCGATCTCGGTGACCCGGCGGCCCAGGCGCTTGCCGGTCCGCAGGTAGAACGGGACGCCCGCCCAGCGGCGGTTGTTGATCTCCAGCTTGATGGCCGCGTAGGTGTCGGTCTTGGACTCGGGGTCGATCCCGTCCTCGTCCAGGTAGCCGACGACCTCCTCGCCGCCCTGCCAGCCCGAGGCGTACTGGCCGCGCACGGTGTGCCGGCCGAGGTCGGCCGGGAGCTTGACGGCGCTGAGCACCTTGAGCTTCTCGGCCACCAGCGCCTTCGGGTGGAAGGAGGCGGGCTCCTCGATGGCGGTGAGCGCCATCAGCTGCAGCAGGTGGTTCTGGATGACGTCACGGGCGGAGCCGATGCCGTCGTAGTAGCCGGCCCGGCCGCCGATGCCGATGTCCTCGGCCATGGTGATCTGCACGTGGTCGACGTACGACCGGTTCCAGATCGGCTCGAACATCTGGTTGGCGAAGCGCAGCGCCAGGATGTTCTGGACCGTCTCCTTGCCCAGGTAGTGGTCGATCCGGAAGACCTCGTCCCGGGGGAAGACCTCGTGGACGACCTTGTTGAGCTCCTGGGCGCTCTCCAGGTCGTGGCCGAAGGGCTTCTCGATGACCGCGCGGCGCCAGGAGCCCTGCGGCGGATCGGCCAGGCCGTGCTTCTTGAGCTGCTGGACGACGGTCGGGAAGAACTTCGGCGGGACGGACAGGTAGAAGGCGAAGTTGCCGCCGGTGCCCTGGGCCTTGTCCAGCTCCTCGATGGTCTCGCGCAGCTTGTCGAAGGCGTCGTCGTCGTCGAACGTCCCGTGGACGAAGCGCATGCCCTTGGCGAGCTGCTGCCAGACCTCCTCCCGGAACGGGGTGCGGGCGTGGTCCCGGACGGCGTCGTGGACCTCCTTGGCGAAGTCCTCGTCGTCCCACTCGCGGCGGGCGAAGCCGACGAGGGAGAAGCCCGGCGGAAGCAGACCGCGGTTGGCCAGGTCGTAGATGGCCGGCATCAGCTTCTTGCGGGACAGGTCGCCGGTGACCCCGAAGATGACCAGACCGGACGGCCCCGCGATGCGCGGGAGCCGTCGGTCGGAGGGGTCACGAAGCGGGTTGACGGCCGCGGGCGGGAGATCGTCCGCGTCCGATTCCGACGTCAACTCGGGGAAATCAGTGCTCACTTGATGGGCTCCGCTTTCGTGCGCTGGCTGTGAGCAGGGGTCACTTCTCGTCGGCGAAGGAGGCGAGCGAGGCGGTGACGGTGTCGAGCAGTTCATTCCAGGACTGCTCGAACTTCTCGACGCCCTCGTCCTCCAGGAGCTGCACGACGTCGTCGTAGTCCACGCCGGCGGCGGCGATCGCGTCCAGCACGGCCTTGGCGTCGGCGTAGTTGGGGACGATGGTGTTGCCGGTGACCACGCCGTGGTCGGCGGTGGCGTCCAGGGTGGCCTCGGGCATCGTGTTGACGGTGCCGGGGGCGACCAGCTCGGTGACGTACAGGGTGTCCGGCAGGGCCGGGTCCTTGACACCGGTGGAGGCCCACAGCGGACGCTGCGGCTTGGCGCCGACGGCCTCCAGGGCGGTCCAGCGGGCGTTGCCGGCGGTCTTGCCGTCGACGCTGCCGAAGACCTCCTCGTACGCCTGGTACGCGAGGCGGGCGTTCGCCAGCGCGGCCTTGGAACGCAGGTTCCTGGCCTCGCCGCCGATCTTGTCCAGGCGCTTGTCGATCTCGGTGTCCACGCGGGAGACGAAGAAGGAGGCGACCGACTCGATCTGGGAGAGGTCCAGGCCCTTGGCCTTGGCGGCCTCCAGACCGGTCAGGTAGGCGTCGATGACGGCCTTGTAGCGCTCCAGCGAGAAGATCAGCGTGACGTTGACGCTGATGCCCTTGCCGATGACCTCGCTGATCGCGGGCAGGCCGGCCTTGGTCGCGGGGATCTTGATGAAGACGTTCGGGCGGTCGACCAGCCACCACAGCTGCTTGGCCTCGGCCACGGTGGTGGCGGTCTCGTGCGCCAGGCGGGGGTCGACCTCGATGGAGACCCGGCCGTCGCGACCGTTGGAGGCGTCGTAGACGGGGCGCAGCACGTCGGCCGCGTCGCGCACGTCCGAGGTGGTGATCATGCGGATCGCCTCGTCGGTGGTGACCTTGCGGACGGCGAGGTCGCGCAGCTGGCCGTCGTAGGAGTCGTCGCCGGCGCCGGCGATGGCCTTCTGGAAGATGGTCGGGTTGGTGGTCACGCCCACCACGTGCTTGTTCTGCACCAGTTCGGCCAGGTTGCCGGAGTTCAGCCGCTTGCGGCTGAGGTCGTCCAGCCAGATCGCAACGCCTTCGTCGCTGAGGCGCTTCAGTGCGTCAGTCATGGTGCTTCAGTCCCTTGTTCTTCTTGCTTCGTGGGGTGGTCGGAGGGGGCCGCGTGCCCGCGTGCGGGCGGGCACGCGGCCCGGAGCCGCTAGCGGTTGACGGCCTCGAGGGATCGCAGGGCGTTGTGGGCCTCGGCCACCACGCGCTCGGCGGTGATGCCGAACTCCTCGAACAGCACCTTGTAGTCGGCGGAGGCGCCGAAGTGCTCCAGCGACACGATCCGGCCGTGGTCGCCGACCAGCTCGCGCCAGCCCTGGGCGATGCCGGCCTCGACCGACACCCGGGCCTTGACCGACGGCGGCAGCACGCTGTCGCGGTAGGCCTGGTCCTGCTCCTGGAACCACTCGAAGGACGGCAGCGAGACCACCCGGGTGGCGATGCCCTCGGCCTCCAGCACCTCGCGGGCCTGGACGGCCAGCTGGACCTCGGAGCCGGTGCCGAGCAGGATCACCTCCGGAGCCCCGGTGGAGGCCTCGGCCAGGATGTAGCCGCCCTTCGCGGTGCCCTCGGCGGAGCCGAAGACCTCGCGGTCGAAGGTCGGCACGCCCTGGCGGGTCAGCGCCAGGCCGACCGGGCCGGGGTGGCTGGTCTGGCGCTCGATGACGGTGCGCCACGCGACGGCGGTCTCGTTGGCGTCGGCCGGGCGGACCATGGCCAGGCCCGGGATGGCGCGCAGCGCGGCCAGGTGCTCGACCGGCTGGTGGGTCGGGCCGTCCTCGCCGAGGCCGATCGAGTCGTGCGTCCAGACGTAGGTGACCGGCAGCTTCATCAGCGCGGCCAGGCGGACGGCCGGGCGCATGTAGTCGGCGAAGACCAGGAAGGTGCCGCCGTACACGCGGGTGTTCCCGTGCAGGGCGATGCCGTTCATGGTCGAGCCCATGGCGTGCTCGCGGATGCCGAAGTGGATCGTCCGGCCGTAGGGGCTGGCCGACTTCAGCGGGTTGCCCTCGGGGAGGAAGGAGCTGTCCTCGTCGATGGTGGTGAGGTTGGACTCGGCGAGGTCGGCCGAGCCGCCCCACAGCTCCGGGATCACCGCGCCGAGGGCCTTGAGGGTGTCGCCGGAGGCCTTGCGGGTGGCGACGTCCTTGCCGGCCGGGAAGGACGGGACGGCCTTCTTCCAGCCCTCGGGCAGCTCGCCGGCCCGGATCCGGTCGAACTCGGCGGCGGCCTGCGGGTGGGCGGCGCGCCAGGCGTCGAAGCCCTGCTGCCACTGGTCGCGGGCGGCCTTGCCGCGCTTGATGACCTGGCGGGCGTGCTCGATGACCTGGTCGCTGACCTCGAAGGTCTTCTCCGGGTCGAAGCCCAGGACCTTCTTGGTGGCGGCGATCTCGGCGGCGCCGAGCGCGGAGCCGTGCGCCTTGGCGGTGTTCTGGGCGTCCGGGGCCGGCCAGGCGATGATGGTGCGCATCGCGATCATCGAGGGCCGGGAGGTCTCGGCCTTGGCCGCGGCCAGCGCCTCGGCGAGGGCGGCCACGTCGATGTCGCCGTTGGCCTTCGGGGCGACCCGCTGGACGTGCCAGCCGTACGCCTCGTAGCGCTTGAGGACGTCCTCGGAGAAGGCGGTGTCGGTGTCGCCCTCGATCGAGATGTGGTTGTCGTCGTAGAGGGCGACCAGGTTGCCCAGCTTCTGGTGGCCGGCCAGCGACGAGGCCTCGGCGGAGATGCCCTCCTCCAGGTCGCCGTCGGAGACGATGGCCCAGATGGTGTGGTCGAACGGGGACTCGCCGGCCGGGGCCTCGGGGTCGAACAGGCCGCGCTCGTAGCGGGCGGCCATCGCCATGCCGACCGCGTTGGCGATGCCCTGGCCGAGCGGGCCGGTGGTGGTCTCCACGCCGGCCGTGTGGCCGTGCTCGGGGTGGCCGGGGGTGCGGCTGCCCGCGACACGGAAGGCCTTGAGGTCGTCCAGCTCCAGGCCGTAGCCGGAGAAGTAGAGCTGGGTGTAGAGAGTCAGGCTGGTGTGCCCGGGGGAGAGGACGAAGCGGTCGCGCCCGACCCAGGACGGGTCGGTCGGGTCGTGGCGCAGGAACCGCTGGAAGATCAGGTACGCCGCCGGGGCCAGCGACATGGCCGTCCCGGGGTGTCCGTTGCCGACCTTCTGGACGGCGTCCATGGCCAGGACCCGCGCGGTGTCGACCGTGCGCTCGTCCAGATCGGTCCACTCGAATGCGTTCGTCGGCGCAGTGCTCACCCTGTCTCAGGGCTCCTTCCGTTGTGAAGAGTGACCCCGTGAATGGGGACCGGGTCGGCCACGGCGCTGTGGTCCCGACGTTGGGTGGTGCCGGTCACGGAGGGTAGATCCCGCTTCTGCGTGCGAGCCTACCGTCCGGGTCACGGCTCACCCTCCGTGCTGGGACAACCGGCAATTCCGCACGCAGATTCCCACTGGGACGGTCGGACTGGATTTGTCCCAGACTCTCCCGATTCGCGGCCCCGCGCCGCTCCGGTGGTCAGGACGGGCGAGCGGGCCCCGGCAGAGGCCCCCCGGAGGGCCCCGACGACCCCGCCCGGGCGGTTCACCCGGGGGTGTGCGTTACGCCTCGCCGGGGGACCCCGGAGCCGGATGCGATATATGGAGCGTCTATGGTGTCGTGGTACGCGCAGAGCGGACGATTCGGGACCCTTCGTTCCTGTGGACGCCTGCGAAGATTCATCTTCAGTTGGGGTGTTAGTGACCGCCGTCGAAACCCGTCCCGCCGGGGTCACCGGGGCGACTCCTGCGCGCCGGCCCTTCGGGGCCCGTGTCGGCGCGTTCGTCGCACTGACCAAGCCGCGGATCATCGAGCTGCTGCTGATGAGCACCGTGCCGGTGATGTTCCTGGCCCAGCAGGGCGTGCCGAACATGCTGCTGGTGCTGAAGGTCGTCGTCGGCGGCTACCTCTCGGCGGGCGGCGCCAACGCCCTCAACATGTACATCGACCGGGACATCGACGCGGTCATGTCGCGCACCGAGCGGCGCCCGATCGTCACCGGGATGGTCTCGCCGCGCGAGGCGCTGGTCTTCGGCGTCGTGCTCGCGGTGGTCTCGACCCTGCTGCTGGGCTACGGGGTCAACTGGCTGTCCGCCTGGCTGGCGCTGGGCGCGCTGCTGTTCTACGTGTTCGTCTACACGCTCGGGCTCAAGCGGCGCACCTCGCAGAACATCGTCTGGGGCGGCATCGCCGGCTGCATGCCGGTGCTGGTCGGCTGGTCCTCGGTGACCAACTCGGTCTCCTGGGCCGCGGTGGTGCTCTTCCTGGTGGTGTTCTTCTGGACGCCGCCGCACACCTGGGTGCTGTCGATGAAGGTCCGAGAGGACTACGAGCGGGCCGGCGTTCCGATGCTGCCGGTCATCAAGGGCAACGTGGCGGTCGGCAAGCAGGTCGTCGCCTACTCCTGGGTGATGGTGGCGGTCTCGCTGGCGCTCTGGCCGCTGGGGCACATGAGCTGGCTGTACCCGGTCGCCGCGGTGCTGCTGGGCGGGGCCTGGCTGCGCGAGGCGCACGCGCTGTACGGGCGGGCCAAGGCCGGGATCGTGGGCGCGAAGCTCAAGGAGATGCGGCTGTTCCACTGGTCGATCACCTACCTGTCGCTGCTGATGGTGGTCTGCGCGATCGACCCGTTCGTCAAGTAGAGACTTATGAGGAGAGCCCCGGTCCAGGCGGACCGGGGCTCTTCGCGTTCTCAGCGGGCGGGGAGCTCGGAGGGGCCGACGTGGCCGTCCAGCCAGTCCCGCAGCGGTTGGGAGGCGTGCAGGAAGCCGGTGATCCGGGTGTACGCGGCGCGGGTGCCCAGCCACTTCGCGGGCTCCCAGTCCTGCCAGGCCACCAGGCCCTTGTGGCGCAGCAGCTCGATCCTGGGGTGGTCCCTGGGGTAGCCGCGCGGGGCCGACTTGAGGCTGTCCCGGCCGTGCACCTGCGGGCCGGCCCGCTCCACCCGGGCGATCACCCGTTCCAGCTCGGCGCCGCTCACGTCCTCGGCGACGGCGGCGCGGTAGCGCTCCAGCTGGTCCGGGGCGAGGTGGTAGAAGCCGTTGCCGCAGGCCAGGCCGTCGGCGGAGAGCTGGATGTAGCCGCCGCTCTCCAGGTGCGCGCCGATGTGGGTCTTGTACGGGGACTTGTCGGCGCTGAACCGGACGTCGCGGTTGGGCCGGAAGATCTTCCCCGGCCCGAACTCCGGCTCCAGTTCGGCGAGCAGGTGCTCCATCGGGGTCCGTACGGCGTCCTCGTACTGCCCCTTGTGGGCCTGCCAGAAGGTCTTGGAATTGTCGGCTTCCAGCTGCTCGTAGAAGTCGAGCGCCTCGGCCGGCCAACCGGAGAAGGTCACTTCTCCAGTATGTGGCCCGGTGCACAGGGCGCTCCCGTCGCCAGCGCCGCTACCGGTGGGTAGCATGCGGGCATGAGCAGCGTTGAGACCGCCACCGCGCCGGACGCCCGTACCGAGCGCCGTGCCAAGCGCATCGCCAAGAACCTGACCAGCTTCGCCCGGCAGCACGGGGGCAGCGCCGACGCGGTCGTCGAGTACGTCGGCGCCGTGGCCACCCGGATCGTCGTGGTGGGCGCGGACGGCGCCTGGGGCGACCAGGTGGCCCCCAGCTACGCCGTGGGCAAGCGCGCCGCCGAGCTGGCCGGGCTGACCCTGCACGACGACTTCGAGGGCGAGCTGGGCCTCAAGGTGAAGACCGGCCCGTACGAGTGGAAGCGCATGGCCGGCATCCAGATCTGACCGGCCCTGCGGTACGACGAACGGCCCGGTTCCCCTGCCTGGGGGAACCGGGCCGTCGTTTCAGATGGGGAGGTTCCAGCCCGGCCCGTCCTCGCTTTCGATCCACACGCGCTGGCTGGGTCGCGAGACGGTGATCCCGAAACTCCGGTGTAGCCGGGTGGGAACCGGCCGATGGCCTCGCCGGTAGGCAGTCGTGAGCCTTGCCCCACCCCCGTACGCTCAAGCTCATGCCGAACCGTGACTTCATCGTGGTGACCACGACCCATGACGATGAGACCAAGGCCCGTGAGCTTGCCGCCGCAGTGGTGCGGGACCGCCTAGCGGCCTGCGCGCAGGTGTACGCGATCAACTCCGTGTACTGGTGGGACGGCGACGTGCAGAACGAGGGCGAGTGGCGGATCGACTTCAAGACCCGCGCGGACCTCGCCGACCGGCTGGCAGCCCGGATCGGTGAACTCCATTCCTACGACACCCCAGAGATCATCGGAGTCCCGGTGGTCACCGGATCGAACGCGTATCTGGACTGGGTGAACGCCGAGACCACCGCCAGCTGAGCGCCTACCCGAGCGCGGCCCGGATCTCCTCGCGGAGGTGCCGGGCCGCTGCCGTCTCCGGCAACTGCTCCGCGAGCGCGGCCAGCCGGACGCGGCCCATTGTCGTCTCGCTCTCCACGGTTGCTGCCAGGGCCCGTCGGCCGATCTCCACGGCTTGGTCGACGGCCCCGGCGGTCAGGTACCCGGTGGCCACGTCGCCGAGCACCGCAACCGCATCTTCCGGTCATCCTCGCCCAGGTCGGTGAGCGCCTGATCGGCTGCCGCACCGAGCCCGTTCGCTCACCTTCAGCCGGATCACCCTCGTCCGATCCGTGTCCTGGATGCGCTGCGGGACGGCACGCCACGAGCACCCGGACGCACGACGGGCGACAGCTGCTGTGACAACACGGCGAAGGCCCCATCGGGGGATGGGGCCTTCGCCGTGAGTCTCGCTTCTGCTCAGACCGAGGCGGGCTGCGGGGTCTGGGCGGGGAGCTGGTCGGCGACCTGCTCGGTCCCGCGGGTGCGCAGGGCGAGGGGGACGCGCAGGGCGGCGATCCAGGTCAGCGCTGCGAGGAGCATGTGCAGGCCGACCATCAGCTCGGGGGCGTCGGTGAAGTACTGGATGAAGCCGAGCACACCCTGCAGCAGCAGGACGGCGAGCAGCTCCTTGGCCCGGGCGCGGGCGGGCTGCGGCGCCTTGACGGCGGCGAAGACGAAGATCACCGCGATGGCCAGGCCGACCGAGACGAACGCGAAGTCGGCGTGGAACTGGGCGAGGCGGTCGTAGTCGATCGGGATGCGCGGGACGATCTTGTTGTCCTTCGGCGTGCCCGGGTGGTGGCCGGCGCCGGTCACCAGGGTGCCGGCCGCGACGAGCAGGCCGATCACGGTGACCAGGACGTACGAGAGCTGGTGGATCGGCCGGGCCACGGACAGCTGCGCCGGGCCGTCGCCCTCCTTGGACCGCTCCCACATCAGCAGCGCGACCCAGACCAGGGCCATCGCGGCGATCATGTGCAGTGCCACGGTGTACGGGTTGAGGCCGGTCAGCACGGTGATGCCGCCGAGCACGGCGTTGCTCATCACCAGCCAGAACTGCGCCCAGCCGAGCTTGGTCATGCTGCGCCGCCAGGGCCGGTGGCAGCGGGCGGCCAGGATCGCCCAGCCGACGGCGGCGCTCAGCACGTAGGTGAGCATTCGGTTGGTGAACTCGACGACGCCGTGGAAGCCCATCTCGGCGGTGGGCGTCAGGCTCTCGTCGGTGCAGCGGGGCCAGGTCGTACAGCCGAGGCCGGAGGCGGTGAGGCGGACGGCGCCGCCGGTGACGACGATCACCACGCTCATCACCAGCGCGGCGAACGCGGCGCGCCGGACCATCTCGGCGGATGGCTGCCAGCGCTCGGCGAGCAGGGAGAAGGGGTTAGGCACGGGGTCCATCGTAGGCGGCCTTACAGGCGATCTTGGGGCGGGGCGCGGGCGGTGGCGGCGGCCCGGTGCGGGCGGTGCAGCGGTCGGTGGCCGCCGACACGCAGGGGAGCGACACGCGGACAAACCAGGGCGGTTCGGTCAAGGGGCGAATTGGTCTTGACCAATCACCCGGTTGGCAGAAAGAGTGCGGATTGGTCCATACCTTTTTCGGGCCATTCCCCACTCCTCCCGCACGTAAGCGGAGATCCTGCACATGCGCATATCCACTTCCGCCGCCGCGCTCGCGGTCGGCGGCTCGCTCGCACTGGCCGGCCTCGTCGCGCCGGCCGCCCAGGCCGTCGGCGCCGACCAGGAGTGCCGCAGCCTCGGGGTCGCCAACCTCTACGGCGAGTTCATCGAGGGCGACGACACCCACACCCCGGACGCCGAGGGTGCGGTCGCGGTCGGCGGCAACGCCGACTTCACCGGCGGCTTCTCGGTCGGCCAGGAACTCACCCCGGCCGAGGTCGACGCCCTGCCGGGCAAGAACGCCCTGGTCGTGGCGGGCAAGATCACCGGCCACAACACGCAGGTCATGAAGGGCAACGGCGTCTACGGCTCCAAGGCCGACGGCGCTGTCGTCCAGGCCCACCAGGGCGCCGTCGCCCAGGGTGCCTCGCCGATCGACTTCAAGGCCGAGTTCGCCAAGCTGCGCGCCGCCGCCACCTCGCTGGCCGCCGTGCCCCAGACCGCCGGCGCCACCGTCCAGGCCGAGGGCGCCAAGCTGACGTTCACCGGCGGGGACGCGAAGTACAACAGCTTCACCGTCGACGCGGCGAAGCTGCAGGGCGCCAAGGAGGTGTACGTCAAGGTGCCGGTCGGGGCGGTGACCGTGATCAACGTGACCGGCGGTTCGTACGACATGGCGGCGGCCGGGACGAGCGGCTTCCTTCTCTGGGACCAGAGCAAGTCAGCCTTCGTGCTGGACGACAAGAGCCAGAGCGCGTCGGGCGGGGCGATCCGCTCCAGGCTGCTCTGGAACTTTCCGACCGCGACCAAGGTGACCAAGAAGGGCGACGCCGCCTGGGCCGGGACGGTGCTGGCGCCCAACGCCGCCGTCTCACTGAACACCCCGGGCGTCAACGGCGGGCCTGGGACGGGTGGTGCACCGATCAACGGTTCGGTCATCGCCGCCTCGCTGACCGGCACCTCCGGTGCCGAGACGCACCACTACCCCTTCACCGGCTGTCTGCCGGGCACCACCGTCCCGACGCCGTCCGGCACGCCGACGGTGCCGCCGACCGTGCCGAGCGGCTCGCCGTCGGCCACTCCGAGCGCGTCGGCCTCCCCGAGCGGTTCGGCGAGCCCCTCGGGCGGCCCGTCCGCCCCGGTGACCGGCACGCCCGGGGCGAGCGGTTCGGCCAGTGCGTCGGCCGGCGGTTCGACGGCCGTTCCGGCGGCCTCGGGCAGTCCGTCCGCCCGGCCGAACGCGGGCGGCGACCTGGCGCACACCGGCTCCGGTCCGGTGCTGCCGCTGGCCGTCGGCGGTGCGGTCGTGCTCGCGGCCGGCGGGGCGATCGTGGTGGCCGCCCGGCGCAAGGCGGCCCGGAAGGCCTGAAACCGCCCGAGCCGGTCGACGTGAGTTCGTCAACTGACCGAAACGGCGCCCTCGGTGACTCGACTCGATCGCCGTGGGCGCCGTTCTGTCTTGAAAGTGACCAAGTTCATTCGGCTTTGCCGAATCCGTGTTCCGCGAGGTGGCGGCTGTGATGGGCTGGTCGTGCACATCGGAAGACGGACGGACAGTCGAAATCCGGTCGTACGGCGGGGTGTGGCAGGGTGCGGAAGTGCCGGTAGAGTCCCCCGGACAGTCGTAGCGGGCCACCGCGAAACACTCAACACGCCTGCTGCACAGGACCGTTCGGAGGGGAACAAGGTAATGGTGCGACAGCAGCGGCACTTCGCGATCGGCGCCACGGCACTCGCCGGGACGGCTGCGGCCGGCTTTCTACTGCCACTGGCGCTGGCGTCCAACGCCTCGGCACACGTGCCGACGTGGACGGTGACCTGCGACAAGGTCGTGGTCGATCTGATCAACTACAGCGGCAACGAGACCGTGAAGAACACCGTCAGCCTCACCATCGACGGTGAGAAGGTCCTGGACGGCAAGATCTTCCCGAAGGAGTTCCACGGCACCTTCCCGGTGAAGGACCACAATGCCCCGATCAAGGCGAACCTGGTGGTCACCACCACGGAGAACCCGAACGAGAAGGGCTGGAACATCAACGAGACCAAGACCATCGAGCCGTGCCACACGCCGACTCCGACCCCAACGCCCACCCCGACCCCCACACCCACCCCGACTCCCACGCCCACCCCCACCCCGACGCCGACCCCCACGCCGACCGTGACCCCGACTCCGCCGGTCACGCCTCCGGCCAGCCCGAGCCCGTCGGCCACGCCCACCCCGAGCAGGACCCCCGTCCCGGCGCCCACCACCAGCGCGCCGGCGCTCGCCCAGACCGGTAGCAGCGACGCCACCCCGATGATCGCGGCGGCCGGCGGCGGGGTGCTGCTGCTCGGCGGCGCGCTCGTCCTGCTGGCCCGCAAGCGCCGTGGCGGCAACGAGAGCTGACGCTCCGCAGGCTGAAAAGCCGCGACGCCCCCGGCCTGGTGAGGCCGGGGGCGTCGCGCGTCGGTCGGGCGCCGGCTCACTCCCAGCGGAAGAAGCGGGCGGCGGCGGCCAGGCCGAGCACCGACCAGCCGGCCAGGATGCCGAGGTCCGACCAGGGCACCCCGGCGCCGTCCTGGAGCACCGACCGTAGGCCGTCCGAGAGCGCCGAGATCGGCAGCAGCTCCAGCACCGACCGCACGGCATCGGGGAACCTGCTCAACGGCACGATCACCCCGCCGGCGAGCAGCAGCAGGATGAACACCAGGTTGGCGCCGGCCAGGGTGGCCTCGGCCTTCAGGGTGCCGGCCATCAGCAGGCCGAGGCCGGAGAAGGCGGCGGTGCCGAGCACCAGCAGCGCGGCGACCGTCAGCGGATCGCCGTGCGGGGACCAGCCGAGGGCCAGCGCGATCACCGACAGCAGCGCCACCTGCAGCGCCTCCGTCACCAGGACGCAGCCGGTCTTGGCGGTCAGCAGCGCCCAGCGCGGCAGCGGGCTCGCGCCGAGCCGCTTCAGCACGCCGTAGCGGCGCTCGAAGCCGGTGGCGATGGCCTGGCCGGTGAAGGCGGTGGACATCACGGCCAGTGCGAGCAGGCCGGGGGCCAGGAAGTCGACCCGCTTGCCGGGACCCTCGACCGCGACGATGTCCACGGCGGAGAACAGCACCAGCAGCACGGTCGGGATGACCACGGTGAGCAGCAGCTGCTCACCGTTGCGCAGCAGCATCCTGGTCTCGAACGCCGTCTGGGCGAGCAGCATCCGGCCGACGGGCGCGGGGCCCGGCTGGGGGGAGTAGTCCGTCGTGACGGCGCCCATGGTTCCCTCGCTTCGTTCGCTCACGAGCGCAGCTCCCGTCCGGTCAGGTCGAGGAAGACGTCCTCCAGGCTGCGGCGCTGGACGGACAGCCGTTCGGGCAGGATGCCGGAGGCCGCGCACCAGCCGGTGACGGTGGCCACCAGCCGGGGGTCGACGGGCGCCTCGATCCGGTAGCTGCCGGGGGCGGTCTCGGCGGCGGTGGCGCCCTCGGGCAGCTCCTTGAGCAGCGGGCCGAGGTCGAGGCCGGGCGGGCCGTCGAAGCGCAGCGCGTTCTCGGCGCCGCCGTGGCACAGCTCCTCGGTGGTGCCGTCGGCGATGACCCTGCCGCGGTCGACGACGGCGACCCGGTCGGCGAGCTGCTCGGCCTCGTCCATGTGGTGCGTGGTGACGACCACGGTGACGCCGTCCCGGCGCAGGTCGCGCACCAGGTCCCAGGTGGCCCGGCGGGCCTGCGGGTCCAGGCCGGCGGTGGGCTCGTCCAGGAAGACCAGCTCGGGGCGGCCGACCACGGCCATCGCCAGGGCGAGCCGCTGTTGCTGGCCGCCGGACAGCCGCCGGTAGGTGGTGCGGCCGCAGGAGCCGAGGCCGAGGCGCTCGACCAGGGCGTCCACGTCCAGTGGGTGGGCGTGCAGCTTGGCGGTGTGCCGCAGCATCTCGACGGCGCGCGCGCCCGCGTACACGCCGCCGGACTGCAGCATGACGCCGATCCGGGGCCGCAGCGCGGCGTTCTGGGTGACCGGGTCGAGGCCGAGGACGCGGACGGTGCCGGCGTCGGGGCGGCGGTAGCCCTCGCAGGTCTCGATGGTGGTGGTCTTGCCGGCGCCGTTGGGGCCGAGGACGGCGGTGATCGCGCCGGCCGGGATGGTGAGGTCGAGGCCGTCCACCGCGAGCTTGTCGTCGTAGCGTTTGACCAGCCCGGCGATCTGGACCGCGGGTTCGGAGTGCATACCGGCGAGTGTAAGAGGGCCTGACGCGCGGGCCGCCCGGCGGCTCGGTGATCGTTTTCCCAGGCCAGGTAAGGCTTGCCTGCGTGATCGATGACACCGGTGAGGCATGGATCACGGCTTGTCCCGACGGAAGGAATTACGCAACACTGGTGTTGTGAAAAACATGCGCGAGCACGCCCAGCAGCAGGAGGCCGAGTCGGCCTCCTCCTGTGACGTGCCCGTGACGGCGGCCGAGGTGCTGCTGGAGGGCCACCGGGCCACCCGGGACCGGGTCGCGCGGTCGATCCTGGACCACGGCCCCTCCTCCGCCGCCGACCTGGCGAACCGGCTCGGCCTCACCGCCGCCGCCGTCCGCCGCCACCTCGACGGGCTGGCCGCCACCGGCCTGGTCGAGTCCCGTGAACAGCGGGTCTACGGAAGCCGCGGCCGGGGCCGCCCGGCCAAGGTCTTCGCCCTCACCGACGCCGGCCGGGACGCCTTCTACCAGGCGTACGACCAGCTCGCCGCCGACGCGCTGCGCTGGATCGCGGACTCGGTGGGCGGCGGCAAGGCGGGCGAGGAGGCGGTCGCCGCCTTCGCCCGCGCCCGCTTCGGCAAGCAGGCCGAGAAGTACCTGGAGGCCCTGCGCCTGGCCGCCGCCGGGGAGCGCACCGAGGCGCTGGCCCAGGCGCTGAGCGCGGACGGGTACGCTGCCACGGTGCGGCGTGTCCCGTCGGCCGCGGCCCAGGCCCCGGCGGGCGCCCAGCTCTGCCAGCACCACTGCCCGGTCGCGCACATCGCCGAGCAGTTCCCGCAGCTCTGCGAGGCGGAGACCGAGGTCTTCTCCCGGCTCCTGGGCACCCATGTGCAACGGCTGGCCACGATCGCCCACGGCGACGGGGTCTGCACCACCTATGTGCCGGCATCCGGTGCCGCATCGTCGTCCGCCCGGGTGCCTTCGGGCCGCGGCTCCGATGCAGCGCCGACTGCCGGTACGTCCACCGAAGATTCTGCGTCCGCGCGTTAGGAAGCTCGCATGACTGACACCGTTTCGCACCCGGAGCTCGACGGCCTGGGCAATTACGAGTACGGCTGGGCCGACCCGGACACCGCCGGTGCCGCGGCCAAGCGCGGGCTCAGCGAGGAGGTCGTCCGCGACATCTCCGCGAAGAAGAACGAGTCCGAGTGGATGCTCAACCTGCGTCTCAAGGGCCTGAAGCTGTTCGGCAAGAAGCCCATGCCGACCTGGGGCTCGGACCTCACCGGCATCGACTTCGACAACATCAAGTACTTCGTCCGCTCCACCGAGAAGCAGGCCGAGTCCTGGGAGGACCTGCCGGCGGACATCAAGGCCACCTACGACAAGCTCGGCATCCCGGAGGCGGAGAAGCAGCGCCTGGTCGCCGGCGTCGCCGCCCAGTACGAGTCCGAGGTCGTCTACCACCAGATCCGCGAGGACCTGGAGGAGCAGGGCGTCATCTTCCTGGACACCGACACCGCGCTGCGCGAGCACCCGGAGCTGTTCAAGGAGTACTTCGGCACCGTGATCCCGGCCGGCGACAACAAGTTCGCCGCGCTGAACACCGCGGTGTGGTCCGGCGGCTCGTTCATCTACGTGCCGAAGGGCGTGCACGTGGACATCCCGCTGCAGGCCTACTTCCGGATCAACACCGAGAACATGGGCCAGTTCGAGCGGACGCTGATCATCGTCGACGAGGACGCCTACGTCCACTACGTCGAGGGCTGCACCGCCCCGATCTACTCCTCCGACTCGCTGCACTCGGCGGTCGTGGAGATCATCGTCAAGAAGGGCGGCCGCTGCCGCTACACGACCATCCAGAACTGGTCGAACAACGTCTACAACCTGGTCACCAAGCGCGCCGTGGCGTACGAGGGCGCGACCATGGAGTGGATCGACGGCAACATCGGCTCCAAGGTCACCATGAAGTACCCGGCCGTCTACCTGATGGGCGAGCACGCCAAGGGCGAGACCCTGTCGATCGCCTTCGCGGGCGAGGGCCAGCACCAGGACGCCGGCGCCAAGATGGTGCACATGGCGCCGAACACCTCCTCGCACATCGTCTCCAAGTCGGTGGCGCGCGGCGGCGGCCGGACCTCCTACCGCGGCCTGATCGAGATCGGCGAGGGCTCGCACGGCGCCAAGTCCAACGTGCTGTGCGACGCGCTGCTGGTCGACACCATCTCCCGCTCGGACACCTACCCGTACGTGGACGTCCGCGAGGACGACGTGTCCATGGGCCACGAGGCGACCGTCTCCAAGGTCAGCGAGGACCAGCTGTTCTACCTGATGAGCCGCGGCCTGACCGAGACCGAGGCGATGGCGATGATCGTCCGCGGCTTCGTCGAGCCGATCGCGCGCGAATTGCCGATGGAGTACGCGCTGGAGCTCAACCGGCTGATCGAGCTGCAGATGGAGGGCGCGGTCGGCTGACGTTCCGGCCGCCCACCGCCCACCGACTTTTCGAGGAAGAGAGCACTACGACAGCCATGGCTGACGTCAACACCCCCACCGGCTCCACCACCGCCGGTTCGATCGAGGTCGGCACCGCCGGCGCGGGCGCGCAGCTCGCCGGCCCCGGCACCGGCCGCACCGCGGTCCAGCAGCCGATCGACGCGCGCGTCGCGGTCAAGCCGTCCTTCGACGTGAACGACTTCCCGGTGCCCACCGGCCGCGAGGAGGACTGGCGGTTCACGCCGCTGCACCGCCTCGGCGGGCTGCACGACGGCACCGCCGCCGCCGCGGAGAAGGGCGAGGACAAGGTCGAGTTCACGCTGCCGGACGGCGTCACCGCCGAGACCGTCGGCCGGGACGACGCCCGCCTGGGCAAGGCCGGCACGCCGGTCGACCGGGTCGCCGCTCAGGCGTTCAGCGCCTTCGAGCAGGCCCTGGTGGTCACCGTCCCCAAGGAGGCGGTGCTGACCGAGCCGGTCAAGATCGACGTGCGCGGCGAGGGCGGGGTCCGCTTCGCCCACGTGGTGATCGACGTCAAGCCGTTCGCCGAGGCCGTCGTGGTGCTCAACCACGCGGGCACCGGCACCCGGGCCGCCAACGTCGAGCTGCTCGTCGGCGAGGGCGCCAAGCTCACCTTCGTCTCCGTGCAGGACTGGGAGCGCGACGCCGTCCACGTCGCCCAGCACAACGCGCTGGTCGGCCGGGACGCCTCCTTCAAGTCCGTGGTCGTCACCTTCGGCGGCGACCTGGTCCGCCTGCACCCGCGGGTCAACTACGCCGGCCCCGGCGGCGAGGCCGAACTGTTCGGCCTCTACTTCGCCGACGCCGGCCAGCACCTGGAGCACCGCCTGGTCATCGACCACGACACGCCGCACTGCCGGTCGAACGTGGCGTACAAGGGCGCGCTCCAGGGCCAGGACGCCCACGCGGTCTGGGTCGGCGACGTGCTGATCCGCGCCGCTGCGCTCGGCACCGACACCTACGAGCTCAACCGGAACCTGGTGCTCACCGACGGCGCCCGGGTCGACTCGATCCCGAACCTGGAGATCGAGACCGGCGAGATCGTCGGCGCCGGCCACGCCTCGGCGACCGGCCGCTTCGACGACGAGCAGCTGTTCTACCTGCAGGCCCGCGGCATCCCGGCCGACGAGGCCCGCCGCCTGGTGGTCCGCGGCTTCTTCGCCGAGCTGCTTCAGCAGATCGGCGTGGCCGAGGTCCAGGAGCAGCTCATGGAGAAGATCGACGCCGAGCTGGAATCGGCGGTCTGAGCACGATGACCTTCCTCCGTGCCTGCGCGCTGAGCGACCTCCAGGAGGACGTTCCCAAGCGCGTTGACCTCAACGGCGTGCCGGTCTCCGTCGTCCGCACCGACGAGGGGGTGTTCGCGATCAACGACACCTGCTCGCACGCGAACGTCTCGCTCTCCGAGGGCGAGGTCGAGGACTGCATGATCGAGTGCTGGCTGCACGGCTCCAGCTTCGACCTGCGCACCGGCAAGCCCTCCGGCCTGCCCGCCACCAAGCCGGTCGCTGTCTACCCCGTAAAGATCGAAGGGGACGATGTGCTCGTCTCCGTCAACCAGGAGTCCTGAGTACACATGGCAACCCTTGAAATCCGCGACCTGCACGTCTCCGTGGACGCCGAGAACGGCCCGCGCGAGATCCTGAAGGGCGTGGACCTGACCGTGAAGCAGGGCGAGACCCACGCCATCATGGGCCCGAACGGCTCCGGCAAGTCCACCCTGGCCTACTCGCTGGCCGGCCACCCCAAGTACACCGTCACCGGCGGCTCGGTGCTGCTGGACGGCGAGGACGTCCTGGAGATGTCCGTCGACGAGCGCGCCAAGGCCGGCGTCTTCCTGGCCATGCAGTACCCGGTCGAGGTCCCGGGCGTCTCGGTCAGCAACTTCCTGCGCACCGCCGCCACCGCCGTCCGCGGCGAGGCCCCCAAGCTGCGGCTGTGGGTGAAGGAGGTCAAGGAGGCGATGGCCGCCCTCCAGATGGACCCGGCCTTCGCCGAGCGCAACGTCAACGAGGGCTTCTCCGGCGGTGAGAAGAAGCGCCACGAGATCCTCCAGCTGGAGCTCCTCAAGCCGAAGATCGCGATCCTCGACGAGACCGACTCCGGCCTGGATGTCGACGCGCTGCGGATCGTCTCCGAGGGCATCAACCGGGTCCGCTCGACCGGCGAGGTCGGCACCCTGCTGGTGACCCACTACACCCGCATCCTGCGGTACATCAAGCCCGATTACGTCCACGTCTTCGCGGGCGGCCGCATCGTCGAGTCCGGCGGCGCCGAGCTGGCCGACAAGCTGGAGGAAGAGGGCTACGAGGCGTATGTGAAGGGGGGCGCGTCCGAGTGACGCATCCGTTCACGGGACTGCTCGACACCGACGCGATCCGCAAGGACTTCCCGGTCCTCCAGCGGTTGCTGCACGACGACAAGCCGCTGGTCTACCTGGACAACGCGGCCACCTCGCAGAAGCCACGCCAGGTACTGGAAGCCCTGACCGCCTACTACGAGCGGCACAACGCCAACGTCCACCGCGGCGTGCACGTGCTCGCCGAGGAGGCCACGGCGCTGTACGAGGGCGCCCGGGACAAGGTCGCGGCGTTCGTCAACGCGCCGAGCCGCAACGAGGTGATCTTCACCAAGAACGCCTCGGAGTCGCTCAACCTCGTCGCCAACATGCTCGGCTGGGCCGACGAGCCCTACCGGGTGGACGCCGACTCCGAGATCGTCATCACGGAGATGGAGCACCACTCCAACATCGTCCCGTGGCAGCTGCTGTCGCAGCGCACCGGTGCGAAGCTCAAGTGGTTCGGGCTGACCGACGAGGGCCGGCTCGACCTGTCCAACATCGACGAGCTGATCACCGAGAAGACCAAGGTGGTCTCCTTCACCCTGGTCTCCAACCTGCTGGGCACGGTCAACCCGGTCGAGACGATCGTCCGCAAGGCCCAGTCGGTCGGCGCGCTGGTCGTCATCGACGCCTCGCAGGCCGCGCCGCACATGGTGCTGGACGTCCAGGCGCTGGAGGCCGACTTCGTCGCCTTCACCGGCCACAAGATGCTGGCCCCGACCGGCATCGGCGTGCTCTGGGGCCGGCACGAGCTGCTGGAGGACCTCCCGCCGTTCCTCGGCGGCGGCGAGATGATCGAGACCGTCACCATGGGCTCGTCCACCTACGCCCCGGCGCCCCACAAGTTCGAGGCCGGCACCCCGCCGATCGCCCAGGCGGTCGGACTCGGCGCGGCCATCGACTACCTCCAGGACATCGGCATGGAGAAGATCGCGGCGCACGAGCACGCGATCACCGAGTACGCCGTCGAGCGGCTGCTGGAGGTCCCGGAGCTGCGGATCATCGGCCCGCGCACGGCCGTGGACCGCGGCGCGGCGATCTCCTTCACCCTCGGCGACATCCACCCGCACGACGTGGGCCAGGTGCTGGACGAGCAGGGCATCGCCGTGCGCGTCGGCCACCACTGCGCGCGGCCGGTCTGCCTGCGGTACGGAATTCCGGCGACCACGCGGGCGTCGTTCTATCTGTACTCGACGCCGGGCGAGGTCGACGCGCTGATCGACGGCCTGCACCACGTCCGGAACTTCTTCGGCTGACGGGACGGGGCAGGACGACCATGAAGCTCGACTCGATGTACCAGGAGATCATCCTGGACCACTACCGCAACCCGCACGGCAAGGGGCTGCGGGACGGTGACGCCGAGGTGCACCACGTCAACCCGACGTGCGGCGACGAGATCACCCTGCGGGTGAAGCTCGACGGCGCCACCGTGGCCGACGTCTCGTACGAGTCGCAGGGCTGTTCGATCAGCCAGGCGAGCGCCTCGGTGCTCAACGACCTGGTGGTCGGCAAGACCGTGGGCGAGGCGCAGGCGGTCCAGGAGGCCTTCCTGGAGCTGATGCAGAGCAAGGGGCAGGGCGAGGGCGACGAGGAGGTGCTGGAGGACGCGGTCGCGTTCGCCGGCGTCTCCAAGTACCCGGCCCGGGTCAAGTGCGCCCTGCTCAGCTGGATGGCCTGGAAGGACGCCACCGCCCAGGCGCTCGCCCAGAACCCCGCCGTGAACGACTGAACCCGCAGAGGAGGACAAGACCATGAATGACGAGAGCACCACCACCGCCGCCGGCACCGAGGCCTCCGCTGCGGAGGAGCAGCAGCCCGGCGTCATCGTCGGCACCACCGCTGGCACGGTCTCGGTCGAGGACCTGACCGAGGCCCTGATGGACGTCGTCGACCCCGAACTGGGCATCGACGTCGTCAACCTGGGCCTGATCTACGGCATCCACATCGACGAGTCCGACGTGGCCACCATCGACATGACGCTCACCTCGGCGGCCTGCCCGCTGACCGACGTCATCGAGGACCAGGCCAAGACCGCCACCGACGGCCTGGTGCAGGACCTGCGCATCAACTGGGTCTGGATGCCGCCGTGGGGCCCCGACAAGATCACCGACGACGGCCGCGAGCAGCTCCGCGCGCTGGGCTTCAACGTCTGATCGCTGCTTTTCGCCTTCGCCGCTGCCCGGGACTTCTTCGTAAGTCCCGGGCAGCGGCGCTTTCGCTGGGTGAACACCCGGGCGCCGTCTGCTTCGTTGAGCACGTTCACCGCCGTTCCCCACCATCCACCCCCCACCCGCCTGTCGGCGGGTGCCCGCCCCCGCCCTCGCCGCGCGCCGCCCGGCCAGGCGGCGCGCGGTGCTCATGGAGCAGGGGGACGTACCTGTCGGGGCCGGTGGGGCAGGCAGCCTGTCTCAGGCGGCGATGTGTGCGGGTCGACTGCCGGCCATCGAGGAGCGTAGAGCGGTTCGGACTCGGGCGGCACCTTTGGCTGCCACGTCCGCCCCCTGGCCGACCGCGAGTGTTCGGATTGTCAGGCCGGCGCACGGGCGGCAGATGCCCGGTCGTGGCACGGGGTCGTGGCACTTGGCGCACTCGGAGTAGCGGGCGGCCGGGGGGTGTTCCCGGGGGTGGGGCGGTGGCAGCTTGTGTTCCAGCCGGTAGCGGAGCAGGGCGGCTGCTGAGTGCATCGGGACGGGCAGGCCCGGCAGCAGGGCTTGAGTCAGTTCGGCTACGGTGCAGCCGCGCGCCAGCCACTGCGCCACCAAGGGCGCCAGCTCCCGGGCTTCGGCCTCGCCCAGGCGTAGCCGGGGTTCGGGGCGGAGTACGCGGAACAGGGTGGCCACCGCTTCGCGGAACGGTTCGCTGTCGGGCGGCACCTCCCCTTCTTCCCGGTCGCCTTCGTCGGCCGGGCTCGCGGGGAGGGAGGGTTCTTGGCGCCCGTTCTTTACAACAGAGCTGTCAGCACGACCGGTTGCCGCTTCACCGGGCGCCGGACGGGTGGTACCCGGTGGTGCGAGCTGCGGAGTGTCGTAGACGTGGTTCTCGGTGATGATCGTGCCGTCGGGCAGACGGATCGTCTCGACCCGGTAGTAGCCCGCCTCGGTCAGCTCCTTCAGAGCTTTGCGGATGGCTCCGCGCCCCTGGGGGCTGCTGTCGGCCATGTGCCGACCGTCCTCACGCCAGCCGTCGGGTCGGGAGAGCAGATCCGCGAGCAGGCCTCGGGCGGTGTAGCTCAACCGCCGGTACTGGAGTAGGGCGTTGGGCAGCACGGTGAAGTTGCGCACGTGGGCGCTACGATGGACACGCATCGGGAGTTCTGGCTCCTGTTGCCGGACCCCGGAGCGTTGGCGCGCTGCCGGGGTCACCTGTTTTCGGTTGGACTACGAAACGTACCACGGCAATTGACGCTATGTGAGACGTTTGTGGCATTCCGTGCGGATGCGCTGGGGTCGGCCAGGAAGGCGATGTCCTCGGGGCGGCCCCAGCGTTGGACGCAAGGTCAGGTGGCTTCGGCTTGGTCCATGGCGGCTGCGCTTGGCTGTGCGAGCCAGACCAGCCGTGCAATGGTCCCCGGTCGCCCTGCGAAGTGGCGCAGGGCCCTCTGCGGAGATGCGAGGGTCATTCGCGCCTGCTCGTCGATGCTGATGACGTGCGCTCGTCCGCTGTGGTCGGCGAACCCCCAGGCGACGACCCACCCGTCGGCGTCCGGCAGTCCCTTGCCACACACCTGGACAACGGCGAACAGACGGGGTGCGGTGTCGAGCACGAGCCCGCACAGCTCCTGGTCGAAGGTCGGGCCGTCAGGCAGTCGAGGCGTGACCGGACGGGGGCTACGCAGCGGCGCAGCAGCCATGGAAGTTCTCCTACATGAATGGGATCGGACTCGGCGCTGCCACCATCACGGGCAGCGGAACAGCTTGCTCGGGCCGGTGCCAGATCAGCGAAGCCAGGACGCCGCGTGGCCAGTGGCCGAGCCAGAACACGACGGTGGACGGTTGGGGCTGGTCCTCGGTGGAGCCGTCGCGGGGCAGCAGTTCGGTGGGGGCGATGTAGCCCTCGCGGGGGTCGAGCCGCAGCCGGAGGACACAGGGGCAGCCCGAGGGCGGTGTAGGCCTTGGTCGAGCTCGTGGCTTGACCGAGGTGGACGGCGTCGGGGTCGGCGAGTTGGTCGGCGCGGGTGGCAGGGTAGGGGTCGGGCCCGCACCGGCTGGTGCGGGCTCGGGTGGCGTCACTTGACCGCGTAGGAGTTGCCGCGAAGCACGATCAACTGGTGCCGTCCGATCACGTCGGGGCCACGCGGCGCTTCGACCACCGTTCCTCCTCCGTCCGGTCCCGAAAGGGAGCAACCAGCCACGGCACGAGCCGCGGGGCTGGAACAGCGGCGATCTGCTCAACCGGTCGGAGAAGCGCCTGCTTGCATGACTCCGCTGTCCAGACGGTGAACCGGGCGTTGGGGTAGGCCGGGTTGATGCCGATCTCTCCCTTGGGGCTGACGCCGTTGAACGGCGTCGAGATGCCCTCCCTGTTCCAGTAGGCCCACGCCTGCATGGCCTTGGCCTGCTCGAAGCAGTGGTAGAGCTGCGGGTAGCGGTCGAGGAGCCGGATCTCCCGGAAGATCAGCTGGCCGAGGAGGTGTGGTGCCGTCTCGGCCATCGCGCCCAGGTCCGCCGCGTGGAACGTGAAGTCCCGGATGTCCTGGCGGGGTGTCAGGGACGTGGTGGCGAACAGATGGGACATGCGCCGGCGGACGTAGTCGGCGGCCGACGTCGCCAGGTTGGGCTCGATGCCTCCGACGAGATCGAGGAGCCGGGCGTGGTCCGGGTAGAACCGCCCGAGGTCGAAGAGAGTGCCCATGCTGTCCACGGCGGAGAAGGCGAGTTCCTTGTAGAGCCGGTTGTTCATCTCCCCGCGGTCCGCGTACTCCCGGGTGGCCCGGCTGGTGGAGTGGAGCATCAGGTATTCGGCGACGGTCTCGAAGTAGAGGTACCCGAGATAGGGGAAGACGGGGACCGTGGCGGCGAGGGCGTCGATGAACGACTCTTCCGGCGTCGTGCCACCACTGGCGTTGTGCAGGAGCTTGTCGAGGAACGGGGCTGCGACGCACACCCGGTCCACGACGGACCGCAGCACCTGGTCGTCCTCGGCTGCGGTGAGGACATGCCGGCCCGCCTGGTAGGTCCGCAGATGGATGCCGCCGAGCCGCAGGTAGTTCAGGCCCTTGGCCGGTGCCGGGCAACCGGGGGTGACTTGGATGACCAGGGGTGTGCTGTCGCGGCGGCTGGCCAGGCCGTGGCGGGTGTCCAGTAGGTAGGAGCCGAGGTTGTGGGGCCGCAGCGCGCCGCCGGGCAGCGGGGTGAGGGGCGAGCCGTAGACGGCCCCGATCAGGCAGCCGGTGGAGGCGAGCAGGTGGCCGCTGGAGCGGATGGCGTCCAGGGAACGGGTCAGGTGCAGTAGGTAGACCGGGCCGCCGGCGGTGAGCGAGGCGAGCATGGCATTGGCGTCCTCGCGCAGCAGGTGCCCGTTGGGCGACTGTTCGAGGCGCTGGTGCCAGTCGGACTCGGAGTCGGCGAGTCCGGCTGGCAGTGGTCGGTCGGGAGGTGTGCTGTAGTCGGTGTGCGCGAGGTCCCACTCGGTGTGCACGGGGCTTCTCCTACTCGGGCATCACGGCCTGGAGGGCGCCCTCCAGGGCCTGGGTGTCGGTCGCGCCGTCGAGGTGGGCCTGCTCGCTGCCCACGACCAGGCCGTGGGCGAGGACCGGGGCCCCGGCGGGAACCTGCAGGCGTAGGCGGTTGAGGTCGGGCCACCAGCGGGCCAGCGGAAGCCGGTAGCGGTCGAGCGCGTCAGCTGCCTTGAGGAGGTCCACCGCCACCTGGTGCTGCCGGTAGCCGCGTGCCTGGTTGCCGGTGAAGGTGTGGTGCGGGACGTCGTGGAGGGCGACCGCGGTGATCGCCTCCGTTGTGGCCGCCGTCCCGAATACCGCCTCCACGTCGGCGATGTACTCGGTGAGCCAGTCGGCGGCGCGCTGACCGTGGCCGGGATCGTCGCGGTCGTTGAGCCTCCGGCAGTCGTGGCAGGCCGCCGCAGCTGCGAGCGCCAGCCCCCGGTCCGACGGGAGGCCGTGGTCGGCGGCGAGCAGCTGCACGAGCACGGCGACCCGGGCACCGTGGCGGACGCCGTGGATCGAGGCGGCCGTCTCCCTGCGGGCGAACCAGGAGGCGTTCGGTACCAGCAGCAGCGGCCGGTGTGGCATGGTGACTCGGACACCCGCGCCAGCGGGCCGGTGGCGGGCGATCCAGTCCAATGTCGGCCGGTCCATCGCCTGGTGGTCCGGCCGTCTGCCGGAGCCGGCCAGCTCGCGCAGCGACGGTTCGCCGCCTGGCCGGGGTGTCAGCGAGATCATGAAGAGTTCCTCTGAGTTGGGGTCGGGTGCGATGGGCGTCACACTGGGCGTGGTGGTGCTGACGATGGGAAACCGGCCTGCGGAGCTGACGGCGCTGCTGGAGTCGGTACGGGCCCAGGACGGCGGCGACAGCGGCGTTCGGACCGTCGTGCTCGGGCAGGGCGTGAAGCTGCCCGAGCTGCCGCAGTGGGTGGACGCGGTGGAGCTGCCGGAGAACCTCGGCATCCCCGGTGGCCGCAACGCGGGTGTCGAGCGGCTGCGCGAGCTGGGCGGCACGGACGTGCTGGTCGTCCTGGACGACGACGGGCTGCTGCCCCGCACCGACACGTTCCGGCTGATCCGGGAGGCCTTCGAGCAGGACCCGAAGCTGGGCATTGCCGGCTTCCGGATCGCGGATGAGACCGGGTTCACCCAGCGCCGGCACGTCCCCCGCCTCGGCGCATCCGACCCGATGCTGTCCGGGAAGGTCACCACCTTCCTCGGCGGCGGCCACGCCATCCGCATGAGCGTGATCGACCAGGTCGGCGACTTCCCCGCTCCGTTCTTCTACGCGCACGAGGAGACCGACTTCGCCTGGCGCGCGCTGGACGCGGGCTGGCGCATCGACTACCGCGCCGACCTGGTGCTCCAGCACCCCCGCACCGATCCGGCCCGTCACGCAACCTATTACCGGATGACGGCCCGCAACCGGGTGTGGCTGGCCAAGCGCCACCTGCCCGCCGTCCTGGTGCCGATCTACCTCACCTCCTGGGCGGCCTACACAGTGGTTCGCCGGCCGCCGCTGGCCGGTCTCAAGGCGTGGTGGTCCGGTTTCTTCGAGGGCGTTCGGGTGTCGTGCCCGCCGCGTCGGCCGATGCGGTGGAGCACGGTGTGGCGGATGGCGAAGCTGGGCCGGCCGCCGGTGTTCTGAACGGTCGGCCCAGCACGCCTGATCAGGCCCAGATGGCATGGAGGGCGTCGATGACGCGCTGCACGTCCGTGCTGGTCATGGCCGGGTAGCAGGGCAGGGAGAGCTGTCGGGTGGTGATCTGCTCGGTGACGGGCAGGTGGCAGTCCAGGTAGCGGTACGCGGCGAGGCGGTGCACCGGCTTGAAGTGCACGCTGGTGCCCACCCCGTAGCCGTCCAGGAGCATGCCGGCCACCGTGTCCCGGGTCCGGCCGCCAACCGGGTCGATCAGCACGGGGTAGAGGAACCAGCCGTGCCGGACCCCGTCCAGGACGGTCGGCAGCCGCAGCCCCGGAAGACCGGTCAGGGACCGGTCGTAGGAGGCGGCGATCTGGGCCCGGCGCGCGGTGAAGTCGGGCAGCTTGTGGAACTGTTGGAGTCCGACCGCGGCCGTGATGTCCGGCATCGTGTACTTCAGCCCCGCAACAGTGACCTCGTAGTCGGCAGTGCGGCGCTCGCCGTGCCGCTGCCACACGGAGGAGTCGATCCCGTGCCGGCCAAGCAGACGGGCGGCCTGGACGAGGTCGGCGCGGCCGACGATCATCCCGCCTTCGCCGCAGGTGATGACCTTGTTGGCGTAGAAGGAGAAGACCGCCAGGTCGCCGACGCTGCCCGCCCGCAGACCGTCGCGCCAGGCGTGCAGGGCGTGGGCGGCATCCTCGATCAGGACCAGGCCGTGGTCATCGGCCAGCTTGCGGAAGGCCGCCAGGTCGCAGGGCTGGCCGCCGTAGTGCATGACCACGACGGCCTTCGTCCTGGAGGTGATCGCCTGCTCGGCCGCCTCGGGATCGATGGTGAAGGTCACCGGATCGACCTCGGCGAACACCGGGGTGCCGCCGCACTGGACGATGGCGTTCGGGGCCGCGCAGAAGGTCAGGCTCGGGGTGATCACCTCGTCGCCCGGCTTAATCCCGGCCGTCAGCAGGGCCAGGTGCAGCGCGGCGGTGCACGAGGAGACCGCGAACGCGTCCTCGACGCCGAGCTCGGACTTCACCGCTTCCTCGAACCGGCTGGCTTTCGGGCCGTGGGTGAGCCAACCCGAGCGCAGGGTGTGCATAACCTCGGCTTCTTCCTCCTGTCCGAGCAAGGGCCGATTCCACGGCAGGAACGGGGTGACGGTGGTCACGGCTGCCTCCATACGGTGGTGTACTCGGCCAGGTAGCGCTGGCACGCAGGGGTGCGCAGAACCCGCACCTTGCCGGTGGTGAAGGCGTCCACCAGGCCCCGGTGGTTGTCGTACTGCGGCTCGCCTGGGTCGGTGACCTGGCGGGTCGCGAGGAGATCGGCTATCTCCTGCACACCCTCCTTGAGGGTGGTCGAGCATGCCCCGGGGATGCGGCGCTGGAGGTGGGCGAAGCTCACCCGGTAGTCGCGGGCGTCGGCTTCGTCGCGCTCCGGCCCGCGCTGGATCTTCGAGCCGGGCACGATGGCGGCCACGGTCTCGGCGATGTCGGCGATGGTGTGATTCTCCTGATCGCTGCCGACGTTCCACGCCCCGGTCAGGTTGTCGTTCAGGACGGCGGCGAGCACCTGGGCGACGTCGCCGACGTGGACGAGCGGGCGGCGCTGGGCGCCGCCGTTGAGCGGGATGCGCCCGGTGGCGACAGCGCGCGAGGCCATGGAGTTGACCACGGAGTCCAGACGCTGGCGGGGCGAGGAGCCGTGGACGGTCGCCAGCCGCAGGCTCGTCAAGGCGGTGATGCCCGCGAGCACGTCGGGCAGGCGCCGTTCGGCGAGGACCTTGGTCCGGGCGTAGATGCCCAGCGGGTTCGGCTCGGTGTCCTCGTCCACCGTGCCCTCGTGCCGGCCGTAGACGCTGCACGAGGAGAAGAACACGTACTGGCTGGCGCCCGCACCGGCGGCGGCCTCGGCGGCGATCATCGGGGCGGCGAAGTTCAGCTCGACGGCCAGCTCCTCGTCCAGCCGGCAGGCCGGCTCACCCACGATGCCGCCGAGGTGCACGACGGCGTCCGCGCCGTCGCAGACCCCAGCCAGCAGGTCGGTGTCACGCAGGTCCCCGTTGACGAACGTGGCGGCGCCGGGCAGGAGCCGACCGGGGTCGTCCCTGCGGTTGTAGATCAGGCCGTCCACGACGGTGACGTGGTGGCCGAGCGAGACGAGGTGGTGGGAGGCGGCGGAGCCGATGTATCCGGCTCCGCCGAGCAGCACGACGCGCATGGGATGGTTCCCTTCGTTCAGGCGGCCGAGGCGGCGGCGGTCGGGGCGGTGAACCAGTCCGGGACGGCGCCCGGCGTGGTGTTGAGCCAGCGCACGTAGCGGTCGACGCCCTCGGTGAGGGTGATAAGGGGACGCCAGCCGAGCAGGCCGGTGGACCGGCGGGTATCGGCGTAGCCTCCGCGCGGGTCGCCCTCGGGCATCGGTGTCTCGACGAACGCGGCGTCGGGGTAGTAGGCGGCGATCAGCTCGGCGATCCGCCGCACCGAGGTGGGGATGCCGGTGCCGATGTTGATGGTCGCTCCGGCGGCCTGGTCGGTGACGAGGGCGAGGATGGTGGCGTGCGCGACGTCCTCGACGTGGACCATGTCGCGGACCTGGTGGCCGCCGCCGTTGAGCCGCATCGGCCGGCCGGTGTGGGCGGACAGGGTCAGCCAGGGCACCATCCAGGAGTGCGAGCCGGGCTTGGGGACCTGCGGGCCGCCGTAGACCGAGAAGTACCGGACGATCGAGTACTCGCTGCCGCTGCCGCCGAGCATCAGCCGCACCTGGTGCTCACCCCACACCTTGGTGTTGGCGTACACCGAGATCGGGGTCAGCGGCTGGTCCTCGCTGAACCGCACCGCGCCGTCCTCGGTGGGGGTGCCGTCGCCGTAGACGGAGGCGGAGGAGACGAACACCAGCCGCTTCACCGGCGAGGCCGCCACCGCGTCCAGGACGGTCTGGGTGCCGTGTACGTTGGCGGCGAACGCGGTGTCGGGCCGGCGGGTGCAGGCGGCGACATCGGCGTACGCGGCGGCGTGGATCACGTAGTCCGCGCGGCCGGTGAGCCACTTCACGGTGGCCCGCTCGCGCACGTCGCCGAGGACGACCTGGGCGCCGTGCTGGTCCACCTGGAACAGGTCCCGCACCGGGTGCGGGTAGGCGTCGAACCGGTCCAGGACGATCGGCGTGGCTCCGCAGGCGGCGAGCTGGGCGACGATGCGGCTGCCGACCAGGCCACCGCCTCCGGTGACCAGCACGCTGGCCCCCATCAGTTCGCGAAGGCGCGGGTCGCGATACACGTCGGCCATGAGGCATCAACCTTCTCTGAGGTGCGGGTTTGTACAGTCAGTGAACAGCCGGACACGATCGGGCGGTACGGTGATGGCCTGGTCGGCCTGTTCAATCTGTTCAAGATCAGCCGTGGGGGTGTGAATTGACTGGACGTAAGCAGCCGAATCAACAACTGGCGGCCGTCATCTCGGAAGCCGGGTGTACGTACGAAGCCTTGGCCAAGGCGGTCCGCGGCGTTGCGGCGGAGGCCGGCGAGACCCTGCACACCTCGCGGTCGGCCGTGCTTTCCTGGGTCCGGGGCGGTATCCCGACCGGCAGAACCTCGACCTACCTCGCCGAGGCCCTGGCCAGAGTGGCGAAGCGCCAGGTGACGACCGCCGAGATCGGTCTAGGCTGCCCGGCCATCGGGGAGGCCATGCCTCCTGACCCTCTGGCAACCGCTGCCGACCTCGGGAGACTTGTCATGTTCCACCGCCGCGACCTCCTCGCCCTCGCCTTCTCCACCGCCACCGTCGGGCTCGCGATCACCTACGACCACCAGGCCGTCGCCGCCACCCTGCGCACCGCGAAGGGTGGGCGTAGGGCCGGAGCCGAAGAGGTTTCCACCGTCCGACAGCTCACCGAGATGTTCAGGACCGCCGACGAGAAGCTGGGCGGCGGCTACGGGCTGTCCACCGTGTCGTCCTACCTGGTGGATGCCGTCGTGCCGATGCTCCAGGCCACGTTCCCGTCGGAGGAGGTCCGGCGGAGTGCGTACGGGGCGGCTTCCGAGCTGGCGACCCTGGTCGGATGGAAGTGCCACGACCTCGGCCGCGAGGGCGCCGCCCAGCGGTTCTACCTCCTCGCCTACCAGCTCGCCTGCGAGTCCGACCCCGCAGGCCACGGGGCCTGGATGATGCGAGCCCTCACCCACCAGTCCCTCGACCTGAACCAGACCACACACTGCGTCGAACTGGCCGAGGCCGCGCTGTCACGGGCCCAGGGGAAGGTCGATCGCAAGACGGAGGCGCTCCTGCTGGTGACCGCCGCCCGGGCGTACGGAGCGAGCGGCCAGACCAAGGAAGCCGCCGGAGCGCTCCTGGCCGCCGAGGGCGCCATGCTCACCGGCGATGACGGCGTCCCCTCCTACGCCGCAGCCTCCGGCCCGGTCGCGGCCACCGTGGCATCGCACACCGGCAAGACCCTGACCGAGATGAAGGACCACCGAGCAGCCGAACGGCACTACCGTGCGGCGCTGGAAGACCGCGTCCCGGGGACCTACCAGCGGGTTCGCGGCCTGACCATCGCGAACCTCGCCAAGTCTGTCGCCGCCCAACACCGCCACGAGGAAGCCGTGATCCTCTGGAACCAGTGCCTGGACCTCATGGACGGCGTGGCATCCGACCGAAACCAGAAGGAGCTGAAAACGGTGCGTTCAACGATGGCCGTCTACAGCAGGCGCGGAATCCCCGGCGCCCCCGAACTCGCTCAGCGAGCTGCCGAACTCGCGTCTCTGTAACACCGGATCGCGCCGCGCGCTCGGGGACCCGAAACGAGGGCGGGGGCGGGCGCCCGCCGGCAGGCGGGTGGGGGGGGTGGATGGTGGGGAACGGCGGTGAACTTGCTCAACGGAGCAGATGATGCGCGGGTGTCACCCGGCGGCGGGCGAAGCGGGCGGGGGCAGATGGTGAGGCGCGGAAACGCTGCTGCCCGGGACTTCCGAAGGAGTCCCGGGCAGCGGTGTTGTGCGTTGGGGGTCAGGCCGCCGTGGGCTTGCGGGCCACGGCGAGGGCCAGGGCGGTGCAGGCGAGGGCGGCGATGGCGGCGAAGCCGCTGACGGCGGGGAGGAGGCCGTAGGCCTGGACCAGGGCGCCGACGGCGATGATGGGGGCGGAGCTGCCGAGGTAGACGATGATCCAGAGGGAGCTCAGTTCGGAGCCGCGGCGTTCCGGGTTCATCGCGGTGACGGCGGTGGTGAACAGGGAGCGGAAGGCCACGCCCTGGCAGATGCCGCCGAGGACGCTGCCGATGAAGAGCAGCGCGGGGGTCCCGGTGTACTGGGCGGCGACGACCAGGCCCAGGCCGGCGGCCAGGCCGGTCATGCCGAGGGCGGTGACCACGCGGTCGGTGGTGGGCGGGACGATCAGCTGGGTGGCGGCCGAGGAAGCGAGCAGGAGGGCGGCGACCACGGCGCCGACCAGCTTGGAGTCGGTGTGCAGCAGCTTGGCGGCGAAGGCCGGGGCCAGGCTGAGGTAGACGCCGAACACCGCGTAGGAGATGAATCCGGCCGTGGCGGCGAGCAGGAACTCGCGGCGGCCGGTGCGCGGCAGCCGCAGGCGCTGCGGGCGCAGGTGGGCCGGGGTGGTGATGCGGGGCGGCGACGCCGGCGGGCGGTTGCGGCCGGGCATCCGGGGGTGCACCAGGGCGAGCGGCACGCAGAGTGCGAGCAGGGCGATGGCGTGCAGCAGGAAGGGCGTCAGCAGCGGGTCGGAGCCGCCGGCCAGCAGGGCGCCGACCACCGGGCCGAGGGCGACGCCGCCTGCGGAACAGGCCAGCGTGATCTTGGGGGCCAGGGCCGGGTGGTCGGGCAGCAGGTCGCCGAGGGCGGCTCCGGCGGCGCCGGTGGACAGGCCGACGGCGATGCCCTGGACCGCGCGGCCGGCGGCGAGCTGCCAGAAGCTGCCGGAGGTGGCGAACACGACGTCGCCCGCGGCGGCCAGCGCGACCGCGGGCAGGATCAGGGCGCGTCGGCCGAGGTGGTCGGACCAGTGGCCGACCACGGCCAGCACCGGGACCAGTGCGAAGACGTAGATCGCGAAGAGGATGGTGGTGTCGAGCGCGGTGAGGTGCAGCCGCTGCTGGAGCAGTGAGTAGATCGGGGTCGCGAGGTTGGCGCCGATCAGCATCAGCAGCAGGGCGGCGGCCACCAGGCCGACGCGGACGCCGCGCAGCGCGTTCCAGCGGCTGATCGCGGCGAGCCGGAGCTGGGCGCGGGGCGCGAGCTCCAGGGGAAGCAGGGCCTCCGACAGTCGGCGTCCGTCGAGCTGCGCGGTGCGCAGGCCGGAGCCGGCGGGGGAGAGGTCCGCCATGGCAGGGGTCTCCTGTGGCCGGGCACCACCGGGGTCGGCGGGGTGTGCCGGTGTGCCCGTCCGGAGGCGCTGTGGTGGTGGCCGCGGGTGAGGGCTCCCTGGTGGGGCGGGGTGAGCTGAAGAGGGCCCCTCCGGCCCGGGGTCGGGTGGAGGGCGGTGGGCTTCGTTGCCCCGGTGGCACGCGCGGGGTGTGCGCGGTACCAGACCGAAGGATAAAGGGTAGGCGTACGCCCACGGCGCGCGCCCCTGGATGCGCCCCTTGGGGCCGGGCATCGGGGGTGCCCGGCCTATACGCTGAGGTGGTAGATCGGGTACGCGGAGCTGGTTCGAGCTGACCGCTGGCTGAGGGAGAGCACAGGACGATGGCCGGACGACGTCGGAAGAACGCGGGAGCTTCGGCGGGGGAGGGCAGCACCGAGGCCGTGCTGCCGGCCGACCTGGAGCTGCAGGACCTCTACGGGGCGTTCGCCGCGCACGGGCTGGACGACGAGGACCTGGACGACGCGGCCGTCCTGGTCCCGCCGGTGAAGCTGCCCGCCGAGCGCGAACTGGCCGAGCAGGCGAAGGCCGTACCGATGTTCGGGTACGCGCTGGCGCTGGCCCGCTGGGCCGCCCCGCACCGGGCGGTGGACGAGTTCGGGGACCTGGTCGAGGAGGACCGCGCGCCCGCGGCCCGGCTGCTGGGCCTGGCCCCTGCCGAGGGCGAGGTGCCCGAGGAGGCCGAGGTCGAGGCGCTGCGGGCCTGGTCGCTGGCCTGCGACCTGGACCTGGTGGAGCTCGGCACGACCGCGGAGGGCGAGCACGTCGCCGTCCCCGGCCCGGACCTGGAGCCCGCCGAGCAGGGCGACCCGGAGACCGTCCTGGAGCTGTGGCTGACCGCCGCCGGGATCGTCCGGGAGCTGGCCGTCGAGGCGGACTCCGTCCCGGAGGAGGCCGAGGGCGAGCCGGCCGAGCCCGCCGGGGAGGTCGAGGAGGACGAGGACGGGCTCTCCGAGGTCGAGGAGGCCCGCGACGAGGCCGCCGAACTGCTGGACGAGGCCCTGCAGGTGCTCTACGAGACCACCGCCTTCGCCGAGCCGGGCAACGAGACCGTGCCGCTGGGCGTGCTGGCCGCGCTGCTGGTGGTCCCGGAGGGCGAGGAGCCGAGCGAGGAGCTGCTCGGCGACATCACCGACGTGATGGTCGCATTGGACCCGATGCTGGGCGACCTCGCCGAGCTCGGCCTGCTGGAGTACCGCCCGATCGACCCCGAGCTGTTCGACGAGGAGGACGGCGAGGAGCCCGCCGTGGTCGGCGAGGAGCCGCTGGACGAGGAGGAGTCGGCCCGGTTCGGGCTGGTCCGGCTCACCCCGCTCGGCCAGTACGGCATCCGGCAGTGGCTGCTGGAGGACGGCTACGACGCGCCGCTGGTCGGCGACCTCGCCAAGGGGGACGCGGCCGAGCTGCTTCGCGGGGTGTGCGAGTCGGCCAACGTGCTCCCCGAGGAGGAGCTGCGGGTGTGGACCGCCGACCGCGAGCCGGTGGCGGCGGCGCGCGAACTGCTCGCGGCGGCGCGCGGCACCGACGGCTACGGCCCGCTGCGCCGGATGCTCTGCGTCTCGGCGCTCAACCTGCTCGGGCCGGACGCGGCGCCGGCCGTCCGGGAGGTCATGGACGACCCGGAGCTGGGCGGTGCGGCACGGGCCTGGCTGACCGCGCAGGGGGCGACGGACGTGCCGGTGCCGGACCGGGCGATGGCGCTGTGGACGGTGGTCGACACCTTCGCCGCCCAGCTGCTGGACAACGGCGGGGACGCCGAGCTGCTGCGCGAACTGATCACCGACCTGCCGGTGAACGGCGATCCGGCCGGGTGGTTCGGCGAGCTGTGGCGGGTCGACCACCCGTACACGGCGGACGTCCTGGAGGCCATCGGGGAGCTGCACCCGGACCGGGCGCTGGCCAAGGAGGCGCGCAAGGCGGCCTTCAAGGCGCGCTCCAGGAACTGAGGCCTCACGGTGTGCTCCGGGAGCCGGGCCCCACGGTGTGCTCCGAGGGCCCCGCTCAGGGAAGGTCCAGTGAGCCGTCCTCGGTGAAGGGGAAGAACGGGTTGTGGGCCAGCTCCCAGAGATGGCCGTCCGGGTCCTCGAAGTAGCCGGAGTAGCCGCCCCAGTCGGTCGGGACCGGTGGCTTGACCACCACGGCGCCGGCCTCCACCGCCGTCCGCAGCGCGGCGTCCACCAGCGCGGGGGACTCCAGGTTCACCGCGAGGGTGACGCCGCGGAAGGAGGGCTCGCCGGTGGCGGGCACGCCCGCGTCGGCGGCCAGCTCCTCGGTGGGGAAGAGGCCGAGCGCGGAGTCGGCGGTGCGGAACCACACGATCTCCGGGCTGGAGGCGGCGGAGCGCTTCCAGCCGAGCGCCTCGTAGAAGCGGGCGCTGCGGTCGAGGTCGGTCACCCCGAGGGTGACGATGCTGATCCGGGCGGGGAAGGTGTCCGGTCCGGTCCGGTCCTGTGCTGCGTCGTTCTGTGCTGTCATGCCGCCCAGGTTAGGGAGGGCGGCTGACAACCGGCCTCCTGACACGGCCACCACCCGGGTCCGGAGGCGGAGCTGATGACCCGGCAGCTGCGGCCACGTAAGGTGGCGTCAGCGGTGCGGGCGCGAGGACTCGGGGGTGCGACACAGGATGGTGCGGGAGAGCGGCGGCGGGTACCAGAAGCGGAACACCGGCTCCCCGGGGGCCGCCCCGGCTCCGGACCGGCCGGTCCGGGAGGACCGTTTCGCCGGTGGGCCCGCGGGCCGGGCACCGGACCGGCCGGCCGGGCGGTCCGCGGATCAGCCCGGGGATCAGCCCGCCGACCGGTTCGCCGTTCAGGAGGAGTTCTCCCGCAGGACCCTGGCGGCGGCCGACTTCCCGGTGTACGGCGTGGCCGGCGGGACGCCGGTGGACAGGACACCGGTGGACAGGACACCGGCGGACGGGACGCCGGCGGACGGGACGCCGGTGGACGGGACGTCGACCGGTGAGGCGCTGGCCGCCTTCGAGACCTCCGGCGGCGAGCTGTGCTGGGTCGAGGTCCAGTGCGGTGACTGGCGTTCGGCGGCCGGCCCGTACGTGACCGTGCGCACCTACCGGCCCGGCGCCGACCGGGGTGAGCAGCTGCCCGAGCTGGAGGACCTGGTCGAGGACGAACGGGACCGCGTCTACGAGCAGTTGGGTGTCGACGAGGGCGACGGGCCGGGCCGGGTGCGGGCGTTGCGCGCGTGGATCACGGTGGACGGCGAGCCCTGCGCGGTGGAGGTGCACGAGGACCGGCCGGTGCCGGAGCCCGGCGCCCCGGGGGCGGCCGGGCCGGAGCCGGTGTGGGCGGGGCGGCTGCGGGTCGGCGGGCTGACCGTCACGGTGTGCGGGCGCGGGGTGGCCCCCGGAGCGTTGGAGCTCCGTTCGATCGGCGACTTCGAGCGCTGCCTGCGCGGCCGCACCGAGCTGCTGCGCGACCTGGCCGCCCGGCGGGCCCGCCACGTTCCGGTCGAGGAGCGCGAACTGCCGCCAGCGGTCGGGATGGAGGCGCACCGGGCGCTGATCGAGCAGAGCGTCGCCGAGTCCGCCGCGATCGAGGCACAGGTGCGGGTCGGGCGCACGCCGAGGCTGCCGCGCGGGCTGCGCGGGGAGGTCGGCGCGGTGCGCTGGGAGGCGGCGGTGCGCCAGCAGATGCGGTTGGCCACCGAGACCCGGGAGGAGGCCGTGGCGGCGGTGACCTCGATGGTGAACCACCTCAACCGGCTGTCCCAGCAGACGCATTGGCTCGTCGGCACGGCGGAGGGCGAGGCGGCCGTCGAGGAGGTCATCCGGTACACGGTGTTCGCGAGCGAGGTGGCGAGCCTGCCGGCGCAGCGGGCGTGGGCGCAGCTGTGGCGGGAGCGGCCGGGCGGCGGCGGGGCGGGGGTCTGGGAGGAGCAGCGGCTGGCCGAGCAGCTGTGGCTGTCGGCCTGGGAGCAGTGGCGGGCGGCGCGGCGCTGACGGGGTGCCGGGCGGGTGCGGCCGGGTGGGTCCGCGGCGTTACGGGCCTGGCTGTCTGACGGGGACATGTGTAAAGCCGAGGTCATGTGACGGTCATCGGTCGGCAAATGGTCGCCTGGGTGTGAGGTGGGAGTCATGTCGGGTTCACCCGTCCGGCGGAGCCTGCTGGGCGTCGGCATCCCGCACCGACGCCCCCGCTCATCTCAGGAGTTGCTGCCATGTCGCTGTCCCGCCGGGACTTCGTCAACCGTTCCACCCTCGTCGGGGCCGGCGTGCTGATCGCCGGCAGCGCCGAGGCGCTGGCCAGCGCCCCGGGCGCGATCGCCGCCCCGGTCGGCGGCGAGGCGCCGGTCGCCGCGGCCGCCGGGAGCAACTCGGCCTCCGGCACCGCCGTCGGCTACGGCCCGCTGGTCCAGGACCCGGCCGGCCTGCTCTCCCTGCCGAAGGGCTTCTCGTACAAGGTCCTCAACCGGGCCGGCGTCACCAAGCTGCGCACCGGCGAGTTCACCCCGAGCAACCACGACGGCACCTCCGCCTTCGAGGACGAGCACGGCGGCAACCTGATGGTCGTCAACCACGAGCTGGCCGGTGCCCGCGCCAACTGGCCGCACCCGGTGCCGCTGATCGAGGGCCACGTCTACGACCCGGGCGCGGCCGGCGGCTGCACCGTCGTGCACGCCAAGCGGGACGGCTCGGTCGAGCAGTGGGTCGGCATCGCCGGCACCGCCACCAACTGCGCCGGTGGCGTGACCCCGTGGGGCACCTGGCTGTCCGGCGAGGAGACCGAGGACAAGGCCGGCAAGAACGGCTTCACCAAGGACCACGGGTACGTCTTCGAGGTCGACCCGTTCGACGACGACTACAACCGTGACCCGCAGCCGGTGAAGGCCTTCGGCCGCTACGCGCACGAGGCCGTCGTGGTGGACCCGAAGAAGGGCCACGTCTACCTGACCGAGGACGCCTCGAACCCGAACGGCCTGCTGTTCCGCTGGACCCCGCCGGCCGGCTTCAAGCACGGCCGCTACAAGCTGCGCAAGCTCGCCGACGACGCCGGCGTGCTGGAGGCCTTCAAGGTCTTCGACGCGCAGGGCAAGTTCATCGACGACCTCTCCCGCGCCACCAAGGTCGGCACCACCTACGGCGTGGACTGGGTCAAGGTCCAGGACCGCGACGCCAAGACCGTCTCGGTGCGCAAGCAGTTCAAGGACGGCGAGGTCACCCGCGCCCGCAAGCTGGAGGGCATGTGGTGGGGTGACGGCGGCTTCTACTTCGTCTCCAGCTACGCCCGTTCGGAGAGCCCGCTCCAGCACGACGGCCAGGTCTGGTTCTACAACCCGAACCGCCGCACCATCACCCTGAAGGTGCTGCTGGGCGTCAACAGCGATGTCTGGGGCGACCACGACAACTTCGACGGCCCGGACAACATCACCGTCTCGCCGTACGGCGGCATCGTGATCGCCGAGGACGGCGAGGGCGTCTCGCACCTGTTCGGCGCCACCGAGGACGGCCTGGTCTTCCCGATCGCCCGCAACGAGCTGAACATCGGCACCGCCGAGAAGCCCGAGTTCAGCGAGTTCACCGGGGTGACCTTCTCGGACGACGGCAAGACCCTGTTCGCCAACATCCAGACCCCGGGCATCCAGCTGGCCATCAGCGGCCCGTGGCGCCGGCTGAACGAGCACAAGCGGGGCCAGGGCTACGGCGAGTGATGAGCGGCCAGGCGTGACCGACGGAACCGGCTGACCGACGGAACCGGCGGAACCGGCTGACCGACGGAACCGGCGGACCGGCGGACTGCCCGCGGACTACTCGTCCGCGGGCAGTCGCAGTTGCAGCATCGCCAGCAGGCGCTGCTGCGGCTGGGCGAGGTCGATGCCGGTCAACTGTTCGGCGCGGCGCACCCGGTAGCGCAGGGTGTTGGGGTGGATGTGCAGGGCGTCCGCGGCCACCCGCACCTCGCCGAGCGCGTCCAGCCAGGCCAGTACGGACTCGGCGAGCCGGGTGCCGTGCCGGCGGTCGTACTCGGTGAGCGCGGTCAGTCGTGGGTCGCGCAGGCCGGTGCGCTCCTGGAGCAGCGCGAGCATCTCGCTGACCAGCACCTCCGCCTGGACGTCGATCAGCGCCGCGACGTCGAGGTCCACTCCGCCGCGGCCCATCGCGTCGAGGATGCGGTCCGCCTGGGCCCGGGAGTCGGGGACCTGGGCCAGGCCGTCGACGGTCGAGCCGATCGCGGCGCGCAGCGGGACCCCCAGGTGTTCACGGGCGGCGGTCACCACCTCGGAGGCCCAGTCGCGCACGGTGGTCATCGGCAGCCCTGGGGGCAGCTCGGGCAGCAGTACGTACACCCGGGAGTCGATCGGGGCGAGCAGCGCGGTGCGGTGCCGGGCGGCGGTGTGCACCGAGATCAGGCCGGTGACGTCGGAGCGGTGCAGCGCGTCGGTGGTGTGCGCGCTGTAGGCCAGCACGGTGGCCGGGCGGCGCAGGTCCAGCCCGAGGTGGGTGGCGAGCGACTGGGGGCCGGTGGAGCCCTCCAGCAGACCGGTCAGCAGGGTCTGGGTGAGCCGGACGTCGGCGGACAGCTCCCGGCGGCGGCGCACCAGCTGGGCGGCCGCGACCCGGGCGGCGCCGACCAGGGCCTGCTCGGCCAGCGGGGCCAGCGACCGGGAGCCCTCCTGGACCCAGATGGTGCCGAGCGGCTGCGCCCCGGCCCGGATGCCGACCGCGAGGCGGCGGCGCAGGCCCAGCTCGGGGTGCGGCTCGACCGCGATCGGGGCGTCCGAGCTGCGCAGGTGCTGGAAGATGCCCCACTCGCGGAGCTTGGACAGGTACGGCTCGGGGCCCTGCCAGCCGAGGATGGACAGTCGGCGCAGGTCGTCGACCTCGTCGGAGTCTGAGGAGCGGGAGTAGGCGAGCACCCGGCTCGAGGTGTCCTCGATCGAGACGATGCCGTTGGTGAGCACGGCGACGGTCTGGGCGAGGGAGAAGAGGTCGCCCGCGTTGGGCTCGGGGGCGCCGGTGGCGTCCGGGGCGTCCGGGCCGGCGATGATCGCCCGGGCCAGCGAGTCGAGGTGTTCCCAGCGCGTCTCCCGGCGCACCGAGAGCAGGGCGACGCCCGCGTCGGTGGCGGCCTCGCGCAGCGCGTCGGCCTGGCCGGGGCCGTCCAGCTTGACCGCGACGGCGGCGGCCCCGGACCGGCCGGCCGCGCGCAGGGCGGGCAGGGCGGCGCGGCCGCGGGCGCCGATCGCGAGCACGAGTTCGCCGGGGGCGGCGGTCGGGGGGTCCTCCGGGTCGAGGATGGCGACGTCGCGCACCGGGACGTCCAGCCCCTGCGGGGCGGCCTGCAGTTCGACCAGCGGTTCGCCGAGGGACATCAGGAGTTGACGGAGCGGCAGGCCGGGGGTGGTCACGTCGGCCCTCCTTCATCCGCTCGGACAACGTTTTGTGGTCGATTTTAGCCGGACGGACAGAGTTCGGGTTCGTCGGAGCAGCTGCGGAAGGCCGGATTCGTCGCCGAGCAGGAGACCGTTCAGGCGGCCGGTGGTGCAGGCGGTCGTGGCCGGGGCCGAGGTGGTGAACGCCCGGACGGTCGGCGCCGGAGCGTGAGCCGGTCGAGCGAGCCGGGGGCGTGAGCCCCGGGGCGTGGGGTGGGCCGGGGGTGGTGCGAGGGGGTGTGAACAGTGGGGCGGCCGGGAGCGGTTCGTGACCGCGGCGTGACCCGATTCGTCGGTCCGGACAACGCCGTACGGGGGAATTTAGCCGCCCGGCCAATCATGTGGCCCGGTGGCCAGGAATAGCGTTCCTGCTGTGGTCGGTGTGCAACCCGCGCCGGTCGATCCCCCGCACTGAACGAAGGAGAGCGTGCGCTCTATGGACGCTGTGACCCAGGTCCCCGCGCCGGTGAACGAGCCGGTCCACAGCTACGCCCCCGGGAGCCCGGAACGGGCCCGGCTGGAGGCCAAGCTGAAGGAGCTGGGCGGCCAGGAGCCGGTCCAGCTGACCATGACGATCAACGGTGAGCGCCGGATGGGCGGCGGCACCGAGATCCACGTCGTCCAGCCGCACAACCACGCGGCTCGGCTCGGCACCCTGCGCAACGCCACCCAGGCCGACGCGCAGGACGCCATCGACGCTGCCCTGGCCGCCGCTCCGGCCTGGCAGGCGCTCTCCTTCGACTCCCGCGCCGCGATCTTCCTCAAGGCCGCCGACCTGCTGGCCGGCCCCTGGCGCGAGACCCTGGCCGCCGCCACCATGCTCGGCCAGTCCAAGACCGCCCAGCAGGCCGAGATCGACACCCCCTGCGAGCTGGTCGACTTCCTGCGCTTCAACGTGCACTTCGCCCGCCAGATCATGGCCGAGCAGCCGATCTCCTCGGACGGCGTGTGGAACCGCAGCGACCACCGCCCGCTGGAGGGCTTCGTCTACGCGATCACCCCGTTCAACTTCACCGCGATCGCCGGCAACCTGCCGACCGCGCCCGCGCTGATGGGCAACGTGGTGCTGTGGAAGCCGTCCCCGACCCAGCAGTTCTCCGCGCACCTGCTGATGCAGCTGCTGGAGGAGGCCGGCCTGCCCAAGGGCGTCATCAACATGGTGACCGGCGACGGCCTGGCCGTCTCCGAGGTCGCGCTCAAGCACCCGGCGCTCGCCGGCATCCACTTCACCGGCTCCACCGCCACCTTCCAGCACCTGTGGCGCGAGGTCGGCAACAACATCGCCGGCTACCGCACCTACCCGCGGATCGTCGGCGAGACCGGCGGCAAGGACTTCCTGGTCGCCCACCCGTCCGCCGACCCGAAGGTCCTGAAGACCGCGATGACCCGCGGCGCCTTCGAGTTCCAGGGCCAGAAGTGCTCGGCGCTGTCGCGGGCCTACGTCCCGGCGTCGATCTGGGCCGGCCTCAAGGACGAGTTCGCCGCCGAGGTCGACGGCCTCACCATGGGCGACGTCACCGACCTGTCCAACTTCATGTCGGCCGTCATCGACGAGCGCTCCTTCGCCAAGAACAAGGCCGCCATCGACCGCGCCCAGGCCGACCCGCAGGTCGAGGTCCTCGCCGGCGGCACCTACGACGACTCGGTGGGCTACTTCGTCCGCCCGACCGTCCTGGTCTGCCAGGACCCGTCGAGCGAGTACTTCAAGGACGAGTACTTCGGCCCGATCCTCGCCGTGTACGTCTACGAGGACGAGAAGTACGAGGAGATGCTGGCCCAGATGGAGTCGGTGTCGGCGTACGGCCTGACCGGCTCGATCATCTCCCAGGACCGCGCCGCGGCCCAGGACGCGATGCACAAGCTGCGCTTCGCGGCCGGCAACTTCTACATCAACGACAAGCCGACCGGCGCCGTCGTCGGCCAGCAGCCCTTCGGCGGCGGCCGGGCCTCCGGCACCAACGACAAGGCGGGCGCCAAGCAGAACCTGGCGCGCTGGACCTCCACCCGCTCGGTCAAGGAGACCTTCGTCCCGCCGACGGACTACCGCTACCCGCACATGGGCTGACCGGCCCCGCACCACCGATCGCACGGCTCGCCCAGTAGCCGCCGGTCACCCGCGACGCCCGGTCCCGCAGCCGGGCGTCGCCCGCCGGGGCGGCGGGGTCCCACCCCCGTACCCGCCGTCCCGGCCCTTCTGCCACCCTTGGAAACACCAGCACCAGGAGTCACGATGCTCCGTTCCGCCCTTCTCGCGGCCTCCCGGTCCCCGCAGGTCCGCACCGTGGTCGAGAAGTTCCCCCCGACCCACGCGATAGTCGAGCGCTTCGTCGCCGGCGACGTCCTCGACGACGCGGTCACCGCCACCGACGACCTGATCGCCACCGGCCGCAAGGTCACCCTGGACCACCTCGGCGAGGACACCCAGGACGCCGCCCAGGCCGCCGACACCGCCGTCGCCTACGAGCACCTGCTCAAGGCCCTCAAGGAGACCGGCCTCGCGGCCGGCGCCGAGGTGTCGGTCAAGCTGTCGGCCGTCGGCCAGTTCCTCCCGGTGGACGGCGAGAAGATCGCGCTGGAGAACGCCCGCCGCATCTGCGAGGCCGCCGCCGACGCGGGCACCACGGTGACCCTCGACATGGAGGACCACACCACCACCGACTCCACCCTCGCCATCGCGCGCGAGCTGCGGGCGGACTTCCCCTGGCTGGGCGTCGTGCTCCAGGCCTACCTGCGCCGCACCGAGGCCGACTGCCGTGACTTCTCCGGCGCCGGCTCCCGCGTGCGCCTGTGCAAGGGCGCCTACAAGGAGCCCGAGTCGGTCGCCTTCCAGGGCAAGCACGAGGTCGACCTCGCGTACGTCCGCGCCCTGAAGGTCCTGATGGCGGGCGAGGGCTACCCGATGATCGCCTCGCACGACCCCAACATGATCAAGATCGCCGGCCAGCTGGCCCAGTGGAACGGCCGCAAGCGGGACTCCTTCGAGTACCAGATGCTGTTCGGCATCCGCCCCGAGGAGCAGCTGCGCCTCGCCGGCGAGGGCAACACGATGCGCGTCTACCTCCCGTACGGCCAGGAGTGGTACGGCTACTTCATGCGCCGCCTCGCCGAGCGCCCCGCCAACCTGACCTTCTTCCTGCGCGCCATGGCCACCCGCGGCTGACCTCCGGCGCCCCGGGCCACGGCCCGCACCCCTGACGGGGGGTGCGGGCCGTCCGCGTCCTCGGCCCTAGAGGAAGTCCTTGGTGTCCAACTCGAACTCGAACGGGGCCGGGACGGCGAGCGGTTCGCCGAAGGCGGCGAGATGCACCTCCGTGTACTCCTCGCGGTGGGGCCTGCAGAAAAGGCTCACCTGAGACTCTTCGCGGTCGATCAGCAGGTAGAGCGGGATGCCGGCGCGGGCGTAGCAGTGTCGCTTGGTGATGCGGTCATGGTCGGGCTTGCTCGATGTGACCTCTGCGACCATGGCCACGCCGTCGGGTTCCATCCACGGTGGTGCACCGCGGAAGAGTCGGAGTTCTCGCGGCGCGAACGTCGCATCCGGGATGACGTGGTTCTTCGGACAGAGACCGCCGCTGACAAGCCGCAGACCCTTGCCTCCGGACACTTGCATGTGGACCTGGGACTTGGCCTTCACCTGATCGATGAGAAGGTCGATGCAGTCCTCGTGATCGCCGTCCGGCGGTGGTGCCACGATGATCTCTCCCTCGATGAGCTCGGCTCGGAAGCCTTCGGGGGAGTGCAGGCTCAGGAAGCTCTCCAGCAGGATGTCGGCCTGCGATGGGGAGCCCGTGATCGGTTGCTCATGCGCCACAGCACTCATGATGCCCCTCCTTCAAATGGCCGTCACGCTGTTCGTGGCCCGGCCGGCCTGTGCCGTATACGGCGGAGTTTCACTCGATGGTGTGAGTTTGAGGTCTCGCCTAGGATTCCCCTGCTGGTGAACTGGCTTTTCGACCGGAGGAGTTGGGGATGCTGAAGGCTTTCGCGGAGCTGTCCACGCCGTTGGTGGCGGACGCCTGTGTGCGGCTCGGGGTGGGGCTGCGGGTGGCGCCGGCGGGGGTGGCGGCGGTGGCGGCCGGGGCCCGGGTGGCGGGGCGGGCGCTGCCGGTGCGGCACTACGGGAGCGTGGACGTGTTCCTGGAGGCGTACGGGTCGGCCCGGGACGGGGACGTGCTGGTGGTCGACAACGGCGGGCGCACCGACGAGGCCTGCATCGGGGACCTCGCGGTGCTGGAGGCGCGGGCCTGCGGGGTGGCCGGGATCGTGGTGTGGGGGCTGCACCGGGACACCGCCGAGCTGCGGGAGATCGGGCTGCCCGTGTTCAGTTACGGGGCGCTGCCGCTGGGCCCGGTGCGGCTGGACGCCCGGGAGCCGCAGGCGCTGCTGACGGCGAAGTTCGGGCCGCACCCGGTGAGCGCCGAGGACGTGGTGTTCGCCGACCCGGACGGGGTGCTGTTCGTGCCCGCCGACCGGGTCGCGCAGGTGCTGGAGACGGCCGGCGCGATCGCCCGGACGGAGCGCGAGCAGGCCGCGCGGATCGTCTCCGGGGACACGCTGCGCCGGCAGACCGGCTTCGAGGAGTACCTGGAGCGGCGCGCCGCCGACCCGGCGTACAGCTTCCGGCAGCACCTGCGGCGGGTCGGCGGGGCGATCGAGGAGTGACGGCCCTACAGCGGCCGGTGCATGACGTGCAGGCCGACGTAGCCGTCCACCGGGTGGTGGAAGGCCTCGGGGACGGTGCCGACGATCGCGAAGCCGAGTGACTCGTAGAGCCGCACGGCGTGGTGGTTGTTGGCGACGACCGCGTTGAACTGCATGGCGCGGAAGCCGCTCCGGCGAGCCCAGTCGAGGGAGTACTCGACCAGCGCCCGCCCGATCCCCCTGCCGTGGTGGGCCGGGTCGACCAGGTAGCTCGCGCTGGCGACGTGCGAGCCGTTGCCGGGGCGGTTGCGGTTCATGTTGGCGGTGCCGAGGACGCGCCCGTCCTCGCCCACCGCGACCACCGTGCGGTTCGGGGCGGTGAGCATCCACCACTCCCGGCCCAGCTCGGAATCCATGTCCAGCGGGTAGGGGAAGGTCTCGCCGGCGGCGATGACGGTGTGGAAGAACGGCCAGACGGCCGGCCAGTCCTCGGGGGCGGCCTCGCGGATCTCGATGGGCATCGGACCAGGATGGCCCCCGACGGGCGGGCCGGCGAACGGTTTTCCGGCCGGGTCAGCCACCGAGGACGGCCTTCTCGACCAGGGCGGCGGTGTGCGCCTGGCCGGTCGCGTTGGGGTGCACCACGGCGTATTCAAGGGGAAGGACGCTGGTCAGCACGCCGTCCAGCCAGCGGTCGGCGTCGCAGACGCTGTGGCCGGCGCTGGCGGGGTAGAGGTCCACGAAGGTGTCGCCGTGGGCGGCGGCGCTCCCGGCGATCAGCGCGTTGAGCGGTTCCAGGAGCGCGGTGCGGGTCCAGCCGAGGTCGCCGGCGGTGAAGGTGCCGAACTGCAGGAGGTTGCCGTACTGGCAGAGCGCGGCGTTCTCGGGGACGAGGTGCGGGTAGCCGACGGCGAGGACCTTGGCGGACGGCGCCTTGGTGTGCAGCGCGGTCAGCATCCGGTCGTAGCCGTTCCGCAGCCGGTCGAAGCGGTCGGGCAGGCTCGCGTCGAACTTGTCCTTGCAGGGGGTGCCCTGGCCGAGCCGGACGGCACCGAGTTCGATGCAGCTCTTGAGGATCTCGGCGAAGCCGAGGTCGTTGCCGCCGACGCCGACGGTGACCAGGTCGGTGGCCGCGTCGACGGCGTCGATCTGCGGCGGGACGGCCGGGTAGGGGCCGTTCGGGTCGGTGCCGAGCGGCGGGAGCGGGCGGCCGAGCGGGGCCTGGGCGGTCGCGTAGACACCGTCGGTGGTGGCGCCGCTGCAGCTGACGTTGCGCAGGTCGACCAGGGAGCCCAGGTCGCGGCGGACGATCTCGGGGTGGGACTCGACGGTACGGGCGCAGCCGTCGCGCGGGTCCGTCTCCTCGCCGGTGGCCTCGATGACCCCGGCGGTGTAGGAGTCGCCGAGGGCCGTCCACCGCAGTGCGGCGGCGCGGTCGCCCGGCCGGGCGGCGGCCTGGGCGGTGGTCGGGGTGACCAGCCCGGCGGCGAGCACGGTGGCGGTGCCGGCGACGGCGAGGCGGGACAGGAAGCTTGGCACGGCTCTCCTCCTCGGGGTGCGGGGGAGAGTGCGGTTCACCCCCCTGAGAGTCAATCGAGTCGCCGTGTGGACGACTTGATGCCTCAGAGGGGTGAATCCGTGGGCGTCGCGGTGACGCCGGGGGTCAGAGCGCCGCGGCGGCGGGCTCGATCATCGCCCGCGCGGTCTTGCCGTCGACGTACTCGCCGAGCGCCGTCATCTCCCACTCGCCGCCCGGGCGGCGGACCAGCTTGCACATCATCACACCGGTGTGGGGCTCGGAGTGGGTGAGGTCGAAGCGGACCAGCTCCTCCTCCGTGCGGGCGTCCAGCAGCCGGCAGTAGGCGTCGCGCACGTCGGTGAACTTCTGCCCGGAGAAGGAGTTCACCACGAAGACCAGCCCGTGGACCTCGGCCGGCAAGCCCTCCAGGTGGACGGTGATCACCTCGTCGTCGCCGCCCTCGCCGCCGACCAGGTTGTCGCCGGAGTGGGAGATCGCGCCGTTGAAGATGTTCAGCTTCATGAACCAGACCGTCTCCAGCCGCTTGTGCCGGGCGTCGAAGGCCAGGCAGGAGGCGTCCAGGTCGACGGCGCGGCCGCGGGCGGCGGACTTCCAGCCGAGCGCCATCCGGACGGAGGAGAGGAAGGGGCGGCCGTTCTTGATGAGGGAGACCGAGCTGCCCTTGACCAGGTTGACCCGGCCCTTGTCCAGGGTGATCTTGGCCGGAGCCGGAGCCGGAGCCGGAGCCGGAGCCGGAGCCGGAGCCGGAGCCGGAGCCGGGGCGGAGGTCTGGTTGGTGGCGAGCGCGATCCGCGGGTCGACCGGGGCGGTCGGCGGCACGGGCGGTACGGGCGGTACGGGCGGCATCGGCGGGGCGGCCGGCGGGGCCGGGAGCTGGACGGTCCGGTCCACCGGGACCGGAGGCGCGACCGCGGGCGCGACCGGGGTGACGGGCGCCGGGGTCGGGGTGACGGGCGCCGGGGTCGAAACCGGGGTCGAAGCCGGGGCCGGGGCCGGGGAGTCCTCGACGGTGACGCCGAAGTCGGTCGCGATGCCCGCCAGGCCGTCGGCGTAGCCCTGGCCGACCGCGCGCACCTTCCAGACGCCGCCCCGCAGGTAGACCTCGACCACGATGAGCGCGGTCTCCAGGCCCAGCCGGGGCGGGGTGAAGGTGACCAGCGCCTCGCCGGTGTCGGCGTCGCGGACGGTGGCGGTGGGCTCCATCCCGGCGAAGGTGGAGACCTGGTCGGCGGGGCTCGCGGTCACCACGATCTTGGTGATGCCGGCCGGGACGGCCCGGGTGTCGACGGTGATCGCGTCGGGGGAGCCGGCGGTGGCCGGGCGGTGGCTGACGCCGGGGCCGTTCGGGGCGTTGAAGAAGACGAAGTCGTCGTCCGAGCGGACCTTTCCGGCATCGGTCAGCAGCAGGCCGGAGACGTCCAGCGCCTTGGGCGCGGTGACCTCGACGGTCACTCGCGCGGCGGTCAGCGGTGCGTTGCCGCCTTGGGTCAGGACGGTGGACACGGACTCCTCCTCGGGTGCGGATCGGCGGCCCGTCCGGGGCCGTCGGGGGCGCCGGGCCGGGTGCTGCCCACAGTAACGAACGGGGGTACGGGGATGCGCCCGTCCGGAACGGCCTGCGGCCGGATCGTCGAACGACCGTTACAGGGCGGCCTTCGGCAGGTCAGGGTGCCGTGGCGGCAGGGGCGGTGGCCGCCCCGGCACCCGCCCCGGAGGCCGGTGCGGGCAGCGGCTGCACCGGGTCGAAGGTGCCGAGCGCGGCCACCGCGCGGGGGTGGTCGAGCGCGAAGGCGGAGACGCTCCAGCCCTCCACCGGGGCCGCCCTGCGCACCCCGGCGGACGGGTCGGCGGCCGGCCGGGCGCCATGGACGCCGAAGGTGTAGGCGCCGGGCCGGACGTCGGTGCCCGGCGGGGTGGTGAAGCGGTAGACGAGGGTGCCGCGCTCCTGCTGGGCGGTCACCACGGCGCCCGGCAGGTCGGTCCAGGCGGTGCCGTTGCCGGGGGCCGACTCGCCCGGGGCGAGCCGGAACTCGGCCTGGAACGCGGTGACCGGCTCGGCCACCGCGAGGGTGAGCCGGTGGCGCAGGCCGTCGCGGCCGAGCGGGGAGAGCCGGGCGGCGCCGGTCAGCGCCTGGTCGGTGTCCGCGGAGGGCCGGGGGCCGGCCGGGCCGGTGCCGTCGACCGTGTCGGCCGGGGCCTCCCCGGCGGGGGAGGCCCCGGTTGCCGGGAGGGGTGCGACCGGCGGCGGCACGGGGCGGGTGGGCGCGGTCGGCCGCAGCCCGGGGAGGTTCGGTGCCGGGCCGCCGGGGGCCGCGCCCTGGTCGGGCTGCCCGGCGCCCGGGGCGGGAGCCGGACCCGGGGCGTAGCCGGGCTGCTTGGCGTTCGGGACCGGGGGGACGGAGACGGAAGGGGAGGGCGAGGGGTCGGCCTGGACGCGGGCCTCGGTGCCGGCGAGCTGGGTGCCGGAGGCCGGCGCCTCCTGCCCGGCCGAGGCCTGGCCGCCGGTCTGGGGCGCGCCGGGGCTCCCGCCGTGGGGCGCGGACGGGGAGGCGGCGACCGGCGCGGGCCCCGTGGGGTGCGCCGAGAGGTGCGAGGAGGCGTTCGGTGAGGGCCGGCCGCCGACGGGGCGGCCGGAGGAGGAGCCGGTCGACGGGCCGTCGGTCGGGGTCTGCGCGGAGGCCGCCTCGGCCTGGTCGGTGGTGCCCGGCGTGGGCGGCGGGGTGGTGCCGACCCGGGCGACGCCGGCCCGGCGGCCGACCCCCTGCTGCTCGTTCAGCAGCAGGGTGGTGGCGATGCTGATGCCGACCACGGTGGACATCGCCATCGCGGCGCCGGAGAAGCGCAGGGTGGGCAGTCGGAACAGCCCGCCGAACGGGCGCGGCCGCCCGTGCCGGCCGTGCCGTGCGGGCTCGTGCTGCACGTCCCGCGCGGTGTCCTCGCGCACAGCCACCGGACCCCTCCCTCCCCGAAGCCGCCGTCGCGTCGCCGTATTCTCCCACGCGTCACCGTCGGGCCCGGCTCCGGCCGCCGAGGACCGGTTCCGCGCGGGCCCGCGCGGGGAGGGGGAGAGCGTACCAGCGGGCGACCGCACCCCGGCCGGTTCCCATCCACTTCATGGACACCCGTTCGATGCGCGGAAGTTGACACTCCGTCCGACAAGCGCGGTAAGGGGTCGGCCGCGCCGGGCGGGGGTCGTTGCAACCCCCTTGCAACCCTTGCCCGGTGCGCCGGGTGTGACGCACGCTGAGGGCATCCCACGCCGTCCCGGAGAGACCGTCATGCCGCCCGACCCGCTGTCCGCAGCCTCCAGTGCACCCCTCGCCGCCACCCCCACGGGCGGCGATGGGGACGGCTCCACCGCCGCTCCGGCGGCGGTGGAGGAGGTGCTGATCCTGCGAATCTCGCTGGGCGAGGAGGTGGTCGGCGAGGTGCTCACCCGGTTCCGGTTCGACGCCGCGCGCCCGTACGAGGTGCTGCTGACCTTCCACCTGGGGCGGCCCGACGAGGCCGACTGGGTGTTCTCCCGCGAACTGCTGCGCGACGGCCTGCGCGCGCTGAGCGGCCAGGGCGACGTCAAGCTGTGGCCGGCGTACTGCCCGTGCCACGGGGCGACGCTGCACCTGGCGCTCGAGTCCCCGCACGGCAGCGCGCTGCTGGAGGCTCCCAGGCCCCGGGTGCAGGCCTGGCTGGACCGCACCTACGCCCTGGTCTCCGAGCGTCAGGAGCGGGTCTGCGGCCCCACCGACGCCGACCTGGCCGCCCTGCTCGCGGACGGCTGAGGCCGACCGGGGCCGGGGTCGCGGCGCCGGGGTGTCAGCGACGTCCCGCCGGACCGGCGGCGCGCGGCGGCGGGAGGGACGGCGTACCGGGCAGCCGGGCCGTCCCCGCGGCCAGCGCGGCCCGCAGCCGCCGGACGGCCGGGGCAGAGGAGGCGGGCAGCAGGTCGTACGGGTCGTCCGGCCCGTCCACGGTGACCAGCACCGATTCCGCGAACCGGTACGGCCGGTGGGCCAGCAGACCGCCCAGGTAGCGGCGCAGCCGGGACAGCTCGGCGCGGACCGTCACCGTCCGGCGGGCGTCGTCGAACAGCGCCTCCGCGAGCTGGGCGGCGGTACTGCCCTCGCGTCCGGTGGCGAGCAGGAGCAGCAGTTCGGCGTGGCGAGGGCTGAGCGGGTGCGACCAGCTGTCGGCCGCGCTCCGGACGGACAGTTCCGGGCGGTCCGGGCGCCGCAGGTCGAGCCGGAGGTGGGCGCCCTCGGCCTGTTCGGCGGTCACCGCGCCGGAGCCGCCGTCCTCGGGTGACCGCACCGGGCGCACCAGCCAGCCGTCGGCGAGCGGCTCCAGCACGCACTCGCCCAGGCCCGGCACCCAGTGCACGGCGGCCGGGGTCCAGCCCCCGCTGGGCACCCGCAGCCGGCCGACCGGCGGCAGCCCGGCCGCGGCGGCGGTCCAGCCGGCCGCGTCCACCACCAGCGCCGGGCCGCCGACCCGCGCGAGCAGCGGGGCGGCCAGGGCGCGCAGCTCGTGCAGCGCCTCCAGCCGGTGGGCGCGCAGCTCGGTCTCGGCGAGCCGGGCGGCGGTGGCGGTGAGCTGGAGCAGGTACGGGCGGACGCTGTGCGCCGGGACGCTCAGGTTGACGGCGCCGACCAGCTGCCCGGTGCCGGGGTCGCGCAGCGGCGCGGCGACGCAGGTCCAGGCGTGGTGGCTGCGCAGGTAGTGCTCGGCGGAGTGGACGTGCGTCGGGCGCCGGATGCGCAGGGTGGCCGCGATGCCGTTGGTGCCGACACGCTCCTCGGTCCAGCGGGCGCCGGTGATGAAGCCGATCCGGTCGGCGCTGCGGCGCAGGCCGCGCTCGCCCTCCTGCCAGAGCACATGGCCCTCGGCGTCGGCGACGGCCACCAGCAGCGGGGCCGCGCCGCCCACCTCCAGCAGGGTCTCGCGCAGCACCGGCAGGACGGTGTCGAGCCCGCTGGTGCGGCGACGCTGTTCTATCTCGCCGGGGCCGAGCAGGACGGCGGCGGCGCCGCTGTCGGGGTCGAGGCCGAGGCGTCGCAGCCGGGCCCAGGAGTCGCCGATCTCGGGCCGGGGTTCGAGCAGGCCCGGGCCCGCGGGCTGCGCGGTGAGGGCGGGGGCGGCCAGTTCCCGGGCGGCGGCGTCGGCGAGGGTGCGGTCGTGGACCTTGGCCAGTTCCGTCGCGGTCGGCGGGGTGCGGCGCTCTGGTCGTCGGGACTGCCGTCCGGTCTGCCGCACGCGCTTCGCTCCTCGCCACCGTTCGAGGACGCGCCGGGGCCGACGCGCTGACGAAAGCGTACGGGGGCGGTGGGCCGCTGGGGACTGGGTCCGGCAACTCCGCCTACCGGGCGGTACGGAACCCGTGGCCGGCCCCCGGGCCCCCGGGCCCCGGCGGCGCCCGGCGGGCGTTCGGCGGCGGGGTCCGGGGGCCGGGCTGGATCAGTGCCGTGCGCCGGTGCCCTGCTGGGCCGCCTCCACGGTGTGGTGCAGGTCGGCGGTGGCCGCGAGGGTGGCGCCGGTGCTCAGCGCCAGGCAGGCGGCCAGGGCCACGGCGGCGGCTCGCAGCCAGGTGCCGGGGGCGCCGGCCTGGCGGGGCTGGAGCAGGGCGGCGACCCGGCGCGGGACCGGTCCCGAGTGGGCGGCGGCGACCAGCCGGGGGCGGCCCGGCCAGGGGGAACGGCTCGCGGCCAGGGCGGCCCGGCCGACCGCGCGGGCGGTCACCGTGCGGTCGCCGACCCGGGCCGCGGCCACCTCGTCGGCCCAGCGCTCCAGGTGGTAACCGAGGGGTGCGCGCAGCGGGCGCAGGGCCGGGTGGATGCCGGCGGCGTGCTCGGCGAGGGCGAGGAAGACGTGGTGGCGGGCGGTCAGGTGGGCCCGTTCGTGGGCGAGCAGGGCGGAGCACTCGGGGGCGCTGAGGGCGCGCAGCATGCCGGAGGTGACGACGATCCGGCCGGGCTCGCCCGGTCGGCCGGGGCGGCCCAGGCGGCCGGGCAGGGCGAAGGCGTCGGCGCACTCGTCGTCCAGGACGGTGAGCGGGTGGTCGGCGGTCCGGAACAGTGCGGCGGGTCGCAGGCGGGTGGCCGTCCGGAGCAGTGCGGCGGGCCGCGCCAGGGCGGCCGGCCAGGCCGGGGGGCGTGAGCGGCGCACGGAGGCGTGCGGGGGGCGCATGTCCGGATGCTGGACGGAGGAGGGCTCGCGGAGCTGGTGGTGGGCGCCGGTCCGGTCCGTACGGTGATCGTCGGCAGCCGCGGCACCCGTGGCACCGGCGCGGTCGGCGAGGCTGCCGTCGGGGTCGCCGGAGGGTTCCGTGCGGGGCGCGTCGTGGGCCGGGAGCGCGGCCCTGGCGATGCGCAGCTCCCGCAGCTGCCGGCGGGTGGTGCGCACCGCGAGCGCGCCGAGCGCGAGGAGCGCCGGGGCGGCCAGCACGGCCGCGAACGGCGCGTCGGGCGAGGCCGCGGTGAGCCAGGGCAGCGAGAGGTGGCCGAGGGCGGCGACCGGTGGGAGCTGGAGCAGCCCGTCGACGGCCAGCAGGCCGAGCGAGCAGAGGGTGCCGCCGGCCAGGACGGCGGCGCTGCCGGCCAGCATCCAGGCGGCGGCCCGCGGCGGCAGCGCCTCGGCGAGGCGGCGGGCCAGCGGGGCGGCCAGGAAGGGCAGCAGCAGTGGGACCCAGACGGCGAGCATCATCGGCCGGCCGCTCCCGGTGCGCCCGGCCCCGTCGGGTCCGCCTCCGGGGCGCCGTCGCCGAGCAGGTCGCGCAGCAGCTGCTCGTCCTCGGCGGAGAGGTCGGAGACGAAGCGGGCCAGTACGGTGGAGCGGTCGGCCTCGCGGCCGAGCTCGGTGTGCATCCGGCGGGCGGCGAGCCCCGCGGTGTCCTGGACGGTCGGAACGTAGGCGTAGGCGCGGCCGGCCCGGGTGCGCTCGACCGTCCCCTTGTCGAACAGCCGGGCCAGGATCGTCGCGACGGTGGTGCGGGCGAGGTCCCCGCCGAGCGCGGCCTGGACGTCCTGCGGCGTCATCGGCTGCCGGGTCGACCAGAGGGCGGCCAGCACCTCGGCCTCCAGCTCCCCGGCGGGCCGGCGGACGGACGGTACGTCGGGCATGGCGGCGCTTCCTCCAAGTTTCGTCTACAGTCATGTAGACCGTCTACGCGACTGTAGACGATCAGGGCGGGTTCCGATGCGAACCGCCCTCCAACGTACGGGAGGTCCGTCGGCCTTGCTCCAGTTCCTCGCCGATCCGGCCGTTCACCTCGCGGTGAACCCGCTGGACGCGTCCTCACTGCTCGCCGCCTTCGGCGCGCTCGGCATCGCCGCGGTGCTGTTCGCCGAGACCGGCCTCCTGGTGGGCTTCTTCCTGCCGGGCGACTCGCTGCTGTTCACCGCCGGACTGCTCTGCGTGCCCGGCGCCACCCAGGGGCCGCAGCTGGAGCTGTGGCAGGTGCTGCCCGCCGCCCTGGTCGGTGCGCTCGGCGGGGCGCAGGTCGGCTACCTGATCGGCCGGCGCGGTGGCCGGGCGCTGCTCGCCAGGACCAGGCGAAGGAGCCTGCTGGAGGGCGTGGCGCGGGCCGAGGAGCTGCTGGCCAAGTACGGCCACGGCAAGGCGATCGTGCTCGCCCGGTTCATCCCGGTGGTCCGTACGGTGCTGAATCCGCTCTGCGGCGTACTCGAGGTGCCGGTCCGCTCGTTCACCTTCTGGCAGGTGGCCGGAGGCGCGGTCTGGACGGTCGGCGTGGTGTTCGCCGGCTACGGGCTGGGCTCCTCCATCCCCGGTATCGACCAGTACCTGCTGCCGATCATCGGTCTGGTAGTAGTTGTCTCCGTGCTCCCCATTCTTCTCGAACTGTTCCGCGCCCGTAAGGCGCGGCGTCACGGAGGTGACGCGTGATGTCCTCCCGGGCGCTCGCCGTGTACGACGGCAGCGGAATCGACGGCGGCCTGTACAGCCGGGTCAACGGCTGGGCGCAGTCGGCGCCGCACTGGCTGGACGAGCTGATCAAGGTCTGGTCGGCGCTCGGCCTCGGACTGTTCGCGGTCTTCATGGTCTACGCCTGGTGGCGGGCGCGCGGCGCGGACTCGGCCGTGATGGCCAGGGTGCTCGCCTCGCCGCTGATCGTGGTCGTCGCGTACGGCGTCAACTCGGTGTTCAAGGGCGCGGTCGAGGAACTCCGGCCGTGCGCGCAGATCCCCGGCAGCGTCGCGCTGGAGACCTGCCCGGGCACCGGGGACTGGTCCTTCCCGAGCAACCACTCGGTGATCGCCTTCGCCGCCGCGGCCTCGCTCTGGTTCGTCAACCGGCGGCTCGGCTGGGTGGCCGGCCTGTTCGCGGTGCTGATGGCCGCCTCCCGGGTCTGGGTCGGCGTGCACTACCCGCACGACGTGGCGGTCGGCGCGCTGGTCGGGCTGCTGGTCGCGGTGCTGCTGGCGCCGCTCGCCGGGCGCTGCGGGCCGCTGGTGGACCGGATGCGGGCGGGCGCGCTGCGCCCGCTGCTCGGCGCGGGGGAACTGCCGGTGGTCGCCCACGGCTACTCCGGGTACCGGGCGCAGGGGCGCTGATCCGGGTGATCCGGGCCGCGGCCGGCCGCCGGGCCGCCGCCGTTCCGTAGTCCTCCCGCCCCTCGTCCGGTCTCGGACGACGGGTGGAGCGGGTGAGCCGGGCGTGGAGCCTCCTCCGGGGGCGCCCGCCCGGCTCATTCGTGTCCGGGCGCGGGTGGTGCGGTCGTGGCTCCCGCGGGCCAGGCGGCGGGTTGTCTGTACAACTTCCCAGGTGGTTCATCTGCGGGACGGCGGGTCGACGCCCCTCCGACACCTGGGCGCACCAGCCTGGACGCATGAGAGTCATCGTCGTAGGAGCAGGCGTGCTCGGCAGCATGCACGCCTGGCAGGCCGTCGAGCGCGGCCACGAGGTCGTCCACCTGGAGCGCGAGACCGAGGCGCGCGGTGCCTCGGTGCGAAACTTCGGCCTGGTCTGGGTCAGCGGCCGGGCACAGGGCGAGGAGCTGGACACCGCGCTGCGGGCCCGCGAACTGTGGGAGTCCATCGGCTCCCGCGTCCCCGACCTCGGCTTCCGGGCCAACGGCTCGCTCACGGCCGTCCGCACCGAGGCCGAACTCGCCGTCGCCGAGCAGGCCCTGACCCTGCCGGACGCCGCCGCCCGCGGCTACAAGCTGCTCGACCCGGACGAGACCCGCGCCGTCAACCCGGCCCTGCGCGGCAAGCTGCTCGGCGCCCTGTGGTGCGAGCGCGACGCCGCCGTCGAGCCCCGCACCGCCCAGCGCGCGCTGCGCGGGTACCTGGAGTCCACCGGCCGGTACACCTTCCTGCCCGGACGCGAGGTGCGCGAGGTGGTCGGCCAGAACGCCGTCCGCGACGACCACGGCGACGTCCACACCGGCGACCTGGTGATCCTCTGCACCGGCGCCTGGCTCGGCGGCCTGGTCCGCGAACTCGCCCCCGCCCTGCCGGTCCGCCGGGTGCGGCTCCAGATGATGCAGACCGACCCGCTCGGCGAGACCCTGACCACCTCCGTCGCCGACGGCGACAGCTTCCGCTACTACCCCGCCTTCGCCGGCACCGCCCTGGACCGGCTGCGCGGGACCCAGCCGCAGCCACCGGTCGCCGCCGAGCACAAGATGCAGCTGCTGATGGTCCAGCGCCGCGACGGCGGCCTGACCATCGGCGACACCCACGAGTACGACCAGCCGTTCGGCTTCGACGTCGTCGAGGACCCGTACGACCACCTGGTCGGCGTGGTCGAGGAGCTGCTCGGGCGTCCGGTGCCGCGGATCCGCCGCCGCTGGGCCGGGGTGTACGCCCAGTGCGTCGACTCCACCCGGGTGGTCCACCGCGAGCGCGTGCGCGACGGCGTCTGGCTGGTCACCGGCCCCGGCGGCCGCGGCATGACCTGCTCGCCCGCCATCGCCGAGACCACCGCCGAACTCGTCAACCTGTAAGGAACGCTGTCATGACCAACGACATCAGCCTGGTCGTCCTCGACATGGCCGGCACCACCGTGGCCGACGACGGCCTGGTCGAGCGGGCCTTCACCGCGGCTGCCGCGAAGCTCGGCGTCGAGGCCGGCAGCCCGGAGTTCGACCCGATGCTGGCCCACGTCCGGGCCACCATGGGCGAGTCCAAGATCTCCGTCTTCCGCCACCTGTTCGGCGAGGAGGAGAGGGCCCAGCTGGCCAACGCCGCCTTCGAGGCCGCCTACGACGACCTGGTCGACGCCGGCCACTGCGCCCCGCTGCCCGGCGCCGCCGAGGCCATCGCCGAACTGCGCGGCCAGGGCCGCAAGGTGGTCCTCACCACCGGCTTCTCCCGGACCACCCAGGACCGCATCCTGGACGCCCTCGGCTGGCAGTCCGTCGCCGACCTGACGCTCTGCCCGGCCGACGCCGGCCGCGGCCGCCCGTACCCCGACATGGTGCTCACCGCGCTGCTGCGCACCGGCACCGACTCGGTCCGCCGGATCGCCGTCGCCGGCGACACTGGCTACGACATGCTGACCGGGACCCGGGCCGGCGCCTCGGTCGTCGCCGGCGTCCTCACCGGCGCCCACGACGAGGCCCGCCTGCGGGCCGACGGCGCGACCCACGTCCTCGGCTCGATCGCCGAACTGCCCGCACTGCTGGGCTGACCGGGCGTTCCCGGGGCGGGCGGGTGTCGCGGCGAAAGCGCGCGACGCCCGATCCCGGCAGGCCGTAGGCCGTCCCGGGCACGGGGACCGGACAGGTCGCGGACGGTCACGGCGGCCCGGCCGAGCGGGAAGTCGAGGACGGCGACCGGCACCGGGGGCCGTCATTCACGGGACTTCTACGGGCCGTCGACGCCTTCTTGACGCCGGCGGCCCGGCCCTGGAGCGGACATCCGCGACGGGGGCTCAGCGGCGCCAGAAGCCGCGCTTCTTCCGGCCGACGAGCTGCACCACGGCCGCCACGAACAACTCGGCGACGGGGGAGGGCCCGGGGCCGTGGTTGAGGTGGCTCTCGGCGGTCCACTCGCCGAGGACGGTGCCGGGGCTGCCGTCGAGGGGGCTGAGCGCGTGCTCGAGGGTCACGTAGCGCACGGCCCTGGCGCCCTTGGGCTGGACGGCGGCGACGAAGTGGGCCTCGGTGGCGCCGACCGGGGTGGGCAGGGTGACCAGCAGCATGTGGTGGCCGTCGACCGACAGGTGGCGGCAGTCGAGGCCGTGGCCGGGCAGGCGGTCCTCGGGCGGCAGGGACGCGCCGAGGTCGTCCCAGATCTGGGTGACGACGGGCAGCAGGCTGCCGCCGTCCGGGGTCGGGGTGGCCACGCGCGGGCCGAACTCCAGCACCTGGCGGGCGAGCTCGCGGTGGACGAAGCGGTAGTGGTGGGGCCGGGGGTCCGTCATGGGGACACCGTAGCGAAGCCCTCGGGGCGGGAGGTCGGCGCGTCCGACTTCCCGCCCCGACAGGCTAGTTGAAGCGCTTGGATGAAAGTGACGACTCGTCAGGGAAATCGGTCGGGGGTGCTCGGGGGCGGTCAGGAGTGGCCGCCCTTCAGGTTGAGCACCACCACCCCGACGATCACCAGCGCGATGCCCAGCCACTGGAGTCGCCCGAGCGACTCGCCGAAGGCGACCACGCCTATCCCGGCGACCGCCGCGGTGCCGGCCCCGGACCAGACCGCGTAGGCGACCGAGACCGGTATGTGCTTGAGCGCGCGGCCGAGCAGCAGGAAGGAGAGCGCGTAGCCGATGCCGACGCCGAGGCTCGGCCAGAGCCGGGTGAACCCCTCGGTGAGCTTGAGGCAGCTGGTGGCGCAGACTTCGCTGGCGATGGCGAGGGCGAGCAGGAGATAGGGCATGTCAGGGTCGAACCGCGCCGGCTCCGGCGAGCTTCCCGAGCAGGGCGAGGTCGGCCTGCTCCAGGCTGGCGAGCAGGGTGATCCGCTCGCCCCGCGGCATCGGCACCGCGGTGGACGGCACGGCGAGCACCGCGCAGCCGGCCGCGGTGGCGGAGGCGACCCCGGTCGGGGTGTCCTCGACGGCGAGGCAGTCGGCCGGGTCCAGGCCCAGCCGCTCGGCGGCGGCGAGGTACGGGTCGGGCGCGGGCTTGGTGCGCGCCGTCTCCCCGGCGGCCAGGGTGACGGCGAACCAGTCCCGGCCGATGGCGGACAGCACCAGGTCCACCACCCCGCGGGGGGATGCGGAGACCAGCGCGGTGGGCACCCGGGCGTCGCGCAGCGCGGCCAGCAGGGCGAGCGCGCCGGGGCGCGGCACCGTCTCGGTGGCGACCTTGGCGGCGAAGGACTCGTCCAGCCGGGCGGCGAGTTCGGCCTCGCCGAGGGCGGTGCCGCTGACCCTGTGCAGGTGGGCGGCGGTGTGCTCGACCGCCTGACCGAGCACCTCGGGGGCGTCCTGGTCGGTGAGCGGGTGGTGCAGCTCCTCGGCGAGCTCGGCGGCGGCCTGCCACCACAGTCGCTCGGTGTCGACCAGGGTGCCGTCCATGTCGAACAGGACGGCGGCGGGCAGGGCGGGGGAATCGGCCAGGGCGGGGGATCCGGGCATGGCGGAGTCAGGCATGGCGGTACCTTCGGGTGGCTCTTCGGTGGTTCGGCGGTGCTCCGTCGGGCGGAGCGGGGAGGTACGAGGCTCTCAGGCCGCGCGGCGGTCCACCAGGACCGGGCGCTCCGGCAGGGTGAGCGAGGCCCGCGCACCGGCCGGCAGCGCGGCGGCGGCCTCGGTGGGCAGGTCGGCCTTGACCTCGGTGCCGTCGTCCAGGCGGACGGTGAGCCGGGTGACGGCGCCCAGGAAGGAGGCGGTGACCACCAGCGCGGGGCCGTCCTCGGCCGGGGTCAGGGTGACGTTCTCCGGGCGGACCAGCACCTGGAGCTCCCCGTCGGCCGGGATCTCGCCGTCCACCGCGTGGCGGCGGCCGAGCACCTCGACGCCGTCCGAGGTGCGGGTGCACGGGATGCGGCTCATGGTGCCGACGAACTCGGCGACGAAGGCGGTGGCCGGCCGGCCGTACAGCTCGGACGGGGTGGCGCACTGCTCCAGCCTCCCGGCGCGCAGCACCGCGACCCGGTCGGCCATCGACAGGGCCTCCTCCTGGTCGTGGGTGACGAACAGGGTGGTGATGCCCAGCTCCTGCTGGAGGCGGCGGATCTCCTCGCGCAGCTGGAGGCGGACCTTGGCGTCCAGCGCGGACAGCGGCTCGTCCAGCAGCAGGACGCGGGGCTGGAGGGCGAGCGCGCGGGCGAGGGCGATGCGCTGCTGCTGGCCGCCGGACATCTGGTGCGGGTAGTGGTCGGCGCGGTGCGGCAGGCCGACCAGCTCCAGCAGCTCCTGGGCCCGCTTGCGGCGCTCGGCCTTGCCGGTGCCGCGCATCCGCAGCCCGAAGGCGACGTTGTCCAGCGCGGTCAGGTGCGGGAAGAGGCTGTAGGACTGGAACACCATGCCCGCGTCGCGCTTGTGCGCGGGGATCGCGGTGATGTCCCGGCCGTCGACCAGCACCTCGCCGGAGTCGTGCTGCTCGAAGCCGGCGAGGATGCGCAGCGCGGTGGTCTTGCCGCAGCCGGACGGGCCGAGCAGGGCGAGCAGCTCGCCCGGGTGGACGGTCAGGTCCAGGCCGTCGAGGGCGGTGGTGGCGCCGAACGCGCGGCGCAGGGAGCGGAATTCGACGGTGGCGCTGCCGGGGGAGAGCGAGACGCCGTTGGCGATGGCGGTGGCCGTGGTCATGACTGGTGACTCCGGGGGGTTTCAGGAGGTGGCGGTCTTGGCGTGGCGCTCGCGTCCGGCGGTGGCCAGCAGGAGCAGCAGCAGCCAGGTGAGCAGCAGGCTCAGGATGGAGACCGCGACCGACATGTGGGCCTGGCTGTTGCCGACCGAGTAGATCCAGACCGGGAAGGGCTGGAAGCCGAGGATCGAGGCGGTGGTGAACTCGCCGAGGACCAGGGCCAGGGTGAGGAAGGAGGCGTTCAGCAGGGCGCCGCGCAGGTTGGGCAGGACGACCGTGAACACCGCGTGCGGCCAGCTCGCGCCGCAGTTGCGGGCGGCCTCGACCAGCGTGCGCACGTCCATCGAGCGCAGGCCGGCGTCCAGGGCGCGGTAGGCGAGCGGCAGGGCCATCAGCACGTACGCGATGACCAGCACCAGCGGGAAGCCCGGGTCCTGGATGAACACGAAGGTCTGGAAGAACGGGGTGTCCATCAGGTGGTCCGGGCCCCAGCGGAGCACGCCGATGATGCCGGCGGTCAGCGCGACCGGCGGGACGACCAGCGGCAGGGTGCAGAGCACGTCGATGACCGGGCGCAGCTTCGGCGAGCCGAGCCGCACGGAGATCAGCGCCGGGACGAGCAGGAGCAGCAGCACCACGACGGTGACCACGGCCAGGCCGAGGGTCAGCCAGAGGCTGTCCAGGAAGCCGGGGGCGGAGAGCAGCCCGGTGTAGGCCTCGAAGGAGATGCCCTTGGGGTCGTCGATGGAGAACCAGAAGGACGCCGCGAGCGGGACGACGAAGTAGACGCCGGCGAGCGCCAGCACGGCGCCGCGCCACCAGCGCACGGTGCGTCGTCGGCCGGGGCGGGCGGGGGTGGTCAGCTGAGCCATCGGGCGCTCCGGCGCTGGAGGGGGAGGTACACGGCCATCACCAGGACGGCCACGACGATCATGTTGAGGCTGAGGGCGAGGGCGAGGTTGCCCTGGCCGACCAGCACGTTGCCGGAGAGCGCGTCCGCGATCGAGCGGCTGACCAGCGGGACGGTCGCGCCGACCATGGCGGCGGCCGTCGCGTAGGCGGCGAAGGCGCTGCCGAAGAGCAGCACGAAGCCGCCGAGCAGGGAGGGGGCCAGGATCGGCAGGGCGACGTGGATCCAGTACTGCGGGCCGGTGGCGCGGTTGTTCTGGGCGGCCTCGCGCCACTGGGTCCGCAGGCCGTCCAGGGCCGGGGTGATGGTGAGCACCATCAGCGGGACGAGGAAGTACAGGTACACGACCGTCAGGCCGGTGAAGGAGTACAGCGACCAGCCGTGGTCGGTGAGGTGCAGCAGCTTGGTGATCTCGCCGGCGTTGCCGAGGGTGGCGACGAAGGCGAAGGCGAGCGGCAGTCCGCCGAAGTTGGCGAGCACACCGGAGGCGGTGAGCACCGCCTGGCGCAGCCAGCCGTGCCGGGAGGTGACGACGGCCTGGGCGAGCGGCAGTCCGAGCACGGTGGCGAGCAGCGCGGTCAGCGCGGAGAGCTTGAGGCTGCTCAGCATGGCCGTCTGGTAGCCGCCCTGGACGGAGGCCGTCAGGTTGTCGAAGGTGAACTGCCCCGCACCGGTCTCCGCGTCGCTGGAGGTGGTGAACGCGCCGATCACGATGGCGACGGTGGGAAGTCCGAAGCCGATCAGGAAGAACAGCAGCAGCGGCACGGCGGCCAGCCAGGACGCTCCGCCGAGGCGGGCGAGCGGCCGGCGCCGCGGGGCGGGGGTGGCGGTAGTGGTGGGGGAGGCGGTCGTGGCGGTGGCGGACGCCCCCGCGCCGCCACCGGGGGAGGTGGCGGCGGGGGTGGTCGGCACCGGGGTGGGAGCCGTGGTCATGAGTGCCTTTTCTCAGCCCGAATTGCGGTACGTGGCCGGGGTGTCAGCCCGCGACGGCCTTGGTCCAGTTCTCGGTGACGACCTTCTTGGCCGCGTTGATCTGGTCGACGGTCGGGAAGTTGGTGAACGGCTTCTCGACCGGCGGCAGCTTGGCGGCCGCGGCGGCGTCCAGGGTGCCGTCCTTCTTCAGGGCCTCGAAGGTCGACGGGGTGGCGTAGCCGCCGAGGAAGAGGTTCTGGCCCTCGGCGCTGAACAGGTACTCCTGCCACAGGCGGGCGGCCGCCGGGTGCGGGGCCCACTTGTTGACGGCCTGGTTGTAGAACTGGGCGTAGGAGCCGTCGACCGGGATGGAGACCTTCCAGTCGACGCCCTTGTCCTTGAACTCGTCGGTGTAGCCGGCGTTCAGGTAGGACCAGTCGATCGAGATCGGGGTCTCGCCCTTCTCGACGGTGGCCGGGGTCGACTCGACCGGGTTGAAGTTGCCGGACTGCTTCAGCTTGCCGAAGAAGTCGATGCCGGGCTGGATGTTGTCCAGCGAGCCGCCGTTGGCGAGCGCGGCCGCGTAGACGCCGCCGAAGGCGGAGCCGGACTTGGTCGGGTTGCCGTTGAGGGCGACCTGGCCCTTGTACTCCGGCTTGAGCAGGTCGGCGAAGGTCGTCGGGCAGACGGCGATCTTCTTGGCGTCGCAGCCGATGGAGACGTAGCCGCCGTAGTCGTTGACGGCGGCGCCGTTCGCGTCCTTCATGGTGTCCGGAACCTTGTCGAAGGTGGACACCTTGTAGGGGGCGAGGATGCCGTCCTTGACCGCCTGGAGGGCGAAGGCGCTGCCCAGGTCGACCACGTCGGGGGCGCGGTCCTGGCCCTTGCGGGAGTTGATCGCGTTGATCTCGTCCTGGCTGGAGCCGTCCGGGTTCTCCTCCTCGACCTCGATGCCGTACTTGGCCTTGAAGCTGTCGATGATCTTGCCGTAGTTGGCCCAGTCCCGGGGCAGCGTGATGACGTGGAGCTTGCCCTCCTTCTTGGCGGCGGCGACCAGGCCGTCCATGCCGCCGAAGTCGGCGACCGAGGTGGCCGACTTGGCGTCCTTGGCGCCGCCCTTGGCGGTGTCGCCGGACTTGGCGCTCGAACCGGCGGAGCCGCAGGCGGTGAGGGAGAGCGCGGCGGCGGTCAGTACGGCCGCGAAGGCGGCGGCGCGGGCGCGGTGCACGGTCACGGGGAAGTCTCCTGTTAAGGGGGCGTACTGCGAGGGGCGTTCGCGGGGGGTTCCGCGGGCTTGCGTCTCGCGAAGGGCGGCGGACCGGCCGGGTGGGCGATCGATCGACGTCGTCCGAGTTGACTAGCCAACTTCGCTGACAGCAGTAAGTACGCCGGAGCCCGGTGACGGGAAGGTGAACGGACGGCCCAGAACCGGGGTCGGCTGCGGGAACGGTGGAATCCGGCCATCGGAGCGTGAACCGTTCGGTGCGATGCTTCGAAGGCGCAGCGGGATAAGGTCGGGCTGTCCGCGCCGGTACGGCTGCGCAGGACACCGCCCCAGGAGGGACATTGACTGACGTGGCAACTGAGCCCCAGTACCCCGGGACCGAAGGGCACCCGGCCGCCGGGGACCACTCGGCCGGCGGGGAGCGCTCGGCTGCCGGGGGGCGCCCGACAGCCGGCGAGCCCCCGGCCGAGCGCCCCGGCGCGCTGTACCGGAAGGTGGCCGCCGACCTGCGCGAGGCGATCACCACCGGCGCGTTCGGCGAGGCCGGCCGGCTGCCCGCCGAGGGCGCGCTGGCCGAGCAGTACGGCGTCTCCCGCGGCACCGTCCGCCAGGCGCTCGCCGTGCTGCGCTCCGACGGACTGGTCACCTCCCGCCGCGGCACCCGCCGGGTGGTCCTCGGCGGGGCCCGGGTGCAGAGCTTCTCCGAGCTGCTCAGCTTCACGCACTGGGCGTACTCGATGGGCGAGGAGCCCGGCGGCATCCTGGACTCGCTGGTGCGCCGCCCGGCCGACGCCGCCGAGCGCGAGCAACTGCGCCTGGAGCCGGGCGCCGAGGTGTACGTCATCGTCCGGCTGCGGACGCTCTCCGGCACGCCCGTGATGGTCGAGCGCACCGTCTACCCGCCGCGGGTCGGCGAGATCGTCGCCGAACTGCCGCCGGACGTGGTCTCGCACACCGAAGTGCTGCGCGAGCACGGCATCCTGTTCACCGACGCCGACCACACCATCGACGTCGTCCCGGCCAACGCCGAGGACGCCCGGCTGCTCGGCTGCCGCCGGGGTGGCCCGCTGCTGCGCGAGCGGCGCCGCACGACCGACCCGACGGGCACGCCGGTGGAGTGGTCCCAGGACCGCTACCTGCCCGGGACGGTGGCGTTCAGCGTGCACAACTCCCTGGCCACGTCGGCGCTTTCGCGGCACGCGCGGGAGCTGGACTGAGCTTCCCGCGCGTGCCGCGAGGGGCGTCCTCGGTGCACGGGCGTCCCCGAGGTACGGGTGCCCTCACCGCATGAGCGCGGCGAGCAGCGGGCGGTAGTGCTCGAAGCCCGGCGTCGGGGCGCCGGCCACCTTCGCCTGCTCGTCCCAGCGTCGCACCGCCACCGCGTCCCGGGCGCCCGGGAGTTCGGCGAAGGCGGCGGCCTGGCGCTCGTCCATCGGGCCGCCCTGCACGCTCAGCGTGTACTCGGAGGCCTCGGAGAGCCGCTCCCGGTACCCGGGCTCGACCGCGCACAGGTAGCGCTTGGCGGCCACGTGCAGCCGGACCGGCTCGGTGACCTCCGGGCCGAACCAGCGGGCCAGCCAGTCGGCCCCGCAGTCGCTGTGCCGGTTGTCCTGACCCTCCATCAAATTTTGTCCGTGCAGGGATCCGTGGCCGTGCTCGTCGAAGAAGTGTCCGACGTCGTGCAGCAGCGCGGCGGCGACCAGGTGCTCCGGCGCCCCGGCGGCCTCGGCGGCAGCGGCGGCCTGGAGCATGTGCTCGGCCATGGTGACCTCCTCGCCCAGGTACTCCCCGGCGCCCTCGCCCGCGAACAACGCGGCGATCGCGTCCAGGCCGGCGGCGCGGCGGTGCAGCACGGCGAGGGTGCTGTTCAGCGAGTCGAGGTCGGCGTAGCAGCCCTGGAGGTGGCGGTGGCCGTCCTGCTGGAAGGCCGTCCTGGCGTGCATCAGACGGGTGTTGTCGAAGACCAGGCAGTCGCCGGGGCCGAGGCGGAAGGTGAGTAGGAGCTCGGGGCGCAGGGTGATCGCGGCGAAGCGGCGGTAGGCGGTGTAGAAGGCGTCCAGCTCCTTCGGGCCGTCGGCCCGGACGGTGCCGATCGAGCGGTTGTTGAACCTGACCTCGCGGATCCGGCCCCGCGGGTCCACGTCGATCAGCGGGCGGTCGGCGCGCAGTTCGGTGCGGCGGTCGCGGAAGACGAACGGGACGGGCGTGCGGGTGAGGATCTCGAACGCGTCCGGCGCCTCCTCCCGGAGGGTCGCCGCGGCCTTGAAGCCGTCCATCAGTCCGGAGTCGCCGCCGGTCGCCGAGTTCTCCAGGCAGTGCAGCAGCTGGAGGGTGGGCACCGGGTCCCGGTACGGGTTGTCGGTGTGCGGGGCGATGGCGACGCTGGTGAAGGCCAGGTTGTTGGGGTCCGGCTCGACCCGGACGTCGAACAGCTCCCCGTAGTTGGTGACCCGGACGTACCCGAAGCTCTCCGCCACCCGCAGCACCTGCCGCTCGACGGCCGGCACCCCGCGGAGCACGGCGAAGCCGCTGTCCCGTACGGCGGCCAGCACCGTGGCCCGCTCGGCCGGGTCGGCCAGGTAGTCCTCCCAGCGCGCCCGCGGGATGCCGGGCGCGAAGTCCGCCGCCGTCCAGAGCCGCTTGTCCCGCTCGGTGCGCCCGTCGCCCTCGTCGGCCCGGTCCAGCCACTCCAGCGGGTAGCGGGAGCGGTGCCCGTCCGACCAGAGCACCTCCAGGTGCCCGTCGGCCTCGGCGCTCCCGGCGACGGCGAGGCCCTCGGGCAGGTCGTCGATCTGGAACAGCTTCTGCCCGTTGCGCGGGTCCCGGCACTCGGCGCACGGGCAGTTGTCGCGCAGCCAGTACGGCGGCAGTTCGGTCATCGGTCTTCTCCTCGGCGCACTACGGCTGTCGTGTCGGGGCAGTCGTGCAGGGCAGTCGTGTCAGGTTAAGTTGTATAGCCAACTTCGGGCCCTGTTCGGGAGCCTGCCTGCCTCCGGTGAGGTCCGCGTGCCGGGCAGGTGAACGATGCGGGAACTGTGCCGGAGGTCGGCGCGGCGGGCATGTCGCCGGGTGCGTCGGCAGGTGCGGTGGCGGGCGGTCCGGCGAGTGGTTCCGGAGAGCTGTTCGAGTGAGGGGCGCGGGGCGCGGGGCGTTCCGGGGCGGGCGGGTGGGGACTGTCCGAGGAATTCCTCCTGCTTCGAGAGGCGAGCGGCCATGGCCCATTCCTCCTCCACCCCGCCCGGCTCGGGGCACACCGCACTGCGGCGTGAGGTCGGCGTCATCGGACTGCTCTGGGCCTCGGTCGGGGCGATCATCGGCTCCGGCTGGCTGTTCGGGGCGCAGAAGGCGGCGGTGGCGGCCGGGCCCGCGGCGCTGCTGTCCTGGGGCATCGGCGCGGTCGCGATCGTCCTGCTGGCGCTGGTGCACGCCGAGCTGGGCGGGCTGTTCCCGGTGGCGGGCGGTACGGCGCGCTACCCGCACTACGCCTTCGGCGGGTTCGCCGGTATGTCCTTCGGCTGGTTCACCTGGCTCCAGGCCGCCACCATCGCACCGATCGAGGTGCAGGCGATGCTCAACTACGCCCAGCACTGGAGCTGGGCGGACGGCCTGCTGAACAAGAACCTGACGCTGACCGGCTGGGGGTTCGTCGTCGCGGCCGTCCTGCTCGGGCTCTTCGTCGCGGTCAACTTCCTCGGCGTGCGGCTGCTCGCCCACACCAACAGCGCGGCCACCGTCTGGAAGGTCGCCATCCCGGTGCTGACCATCTTCGCGCTCGGCATCAGCGAGTTCCACGGCTCCAACTTCGACGTCCACGGCTTCGCGCCGGACGGTGCCAAGGGCGTGCTCACGGCGATCAGCAGCAGCGGGGTGATCTTCGCGCTGCTCGGCTTCGAGCAGGCCATCCAGTGGGCGGGGGAGAGCCGCAACCCGCGCCGGGACATCCCGCGCGCGGTGCTCGGCTCGGTGGTGATCGGCACGATCGTCTACGTGATGCTCCAGGTGGTGTTCATCGGCGCGCTGCCGCCGGAGACCTTCGCCCACGGCTGGAGCACGCTCGACTACCCCGGGATCAGCGGACCGTTCGCCGGCCTGGCGACCCTGATCGGGCTGGGCTGGCTGGCCACCGTGCTGTTCATCGACGCGGTCATCTCGCCGGCCGGCACCGGGCTCGTCTACATCACCTCCAGCTCCCGGGTCACCTACGGCCTGAGCCGCAACGGCTACGCGCCGCAGATGCTGCAGTCCACCGACAAGCGCGCGGTGCCCTGGCTCGGCCTGCTGATCGCCTGGGTGGCCGGGGTGATCTGCTTCCTGCCCTTCCCGAGCTGGCAGCGGCTGGTCGGGTTCATCACCTCGGCGGTGGTGCTGATGTACGCGGGCGCTCCGCTGGCCTTCGGGGTGCTGCGCAAGCGGCTGCCCGGGATGGAGCGCTCGTACCACCTGCCCGGCGGCTCCGTGGTCTCGCCGCTGGCCTTCGTGGTGGCCGGCTTGGTCATCTACTGGTCCGGCTGGGACACCCTGTGGCGCCTCGGTCTGGCGATCGTGATCGGCTACGTGCTGCTCGGCGGGTACTCCTGGTACGCGCGCTCGAAGGGGCTGCCGAACGCGCCCCGGATGGACTTCCGGGCCGGTCAGTGGCTGCCGGTCTACCTGGTCGGCATGGGCCTGATCTCCTGGCAGGGCACCTTCGGCGTGGGCTCGCAGGGGAACCTGCCGCTGTGGTGGGACATCGTCGTGGTGGTGGCGTTCTCGCTGGTCGTCTACTACTGGGCGCTGGCGATCGCGCTGCCGGCGGAGGAGATCGAGCGGAACATCCGGGGCGTCGAGGTGGTGGACGTCAACGGGCACTGAGGTCCGCGCGAGGCGGCCGCGGGCACCGGGCCACACGGGCACCGCGGCGCGCGACAGACGGCCGAGGCCCCCGGAGGACGTCCTCCGGGGGCCTCGGCCGTACCGGGTCAGGCCCGGACGGTCACGTTCCAGGCGGCCTCGGCGGCGGCCAGGGCGGGCGCCGGGTCGGCGTCCGTCGCGTCCGCGAGGGCCGACAGGCAGGCCCGGACGGTGTCCAGGGCGGCCGCCTGCCCGTAGTGGTTGACCCGCAGCATCGAGCCGGCCAGCGCGCCGCCGCCCGGCTGGACGGGCAGGGCCGGGTCGAGGCGGGCGGCGAGGGCCGTCGCGTCGACGCCGTCCTGGGTGCGCAGGGTGGTGGCGACCGGGGCCGCGTGGGCGTCCTCGACGACGTACGGGGCCAGGGTGCCGAGCGCGCGGACGCCGGCCCGGGTGGCGGCGGAGGCGGCGCGGTGGCGGGCGATCACGGCGGGCAGGCCGTCGGCGGCGATCCGGTCCAGGCAGGCGCCGAGCGCGAGCATCTCCAGCTGGGCCGGGGCGTGCGGCAGGACGGCGCGGCCGGCGTCCGTCCAGCGCTCCTTCCAGTCGAGCAGCGACAGGTAGGAGCGGCGCGGGGCGGCCGGGTTGGCGGCGATCCGCTCCCAGGCGCGCTCGGAGACGGACACGGCGGAGACCCCGGCCGGACCGCCCATCGCCTTCTGGCCGCCGATGACGCACAGGTCGACGCCCCACTCGTCGGTGAGCAGCGGCTCGGCGGCGACGGACGCCACCGCGTCGAGCATCAGCAGCGCGCCGTGCTCGCGGACCGCGGCGCCGATCCCGGCGACCGGGTTGGTGTTGCCGGTGGCGGCCTCGGCGTGCACCAGGGAGACGAAGTCGATCTCCGGGTGGGCCTCCAGGGCCGCGGCCACCTGCTCGGCGCTCACCGCGCTGTCGAAGGGCACGGCCAGGTCGACGACCTTCGCGCCGCAGGAGCGCAGCCAGTTGCCGAAGGTCTGCCCGTACGGGCCGGTGACGATGTTGAGGGCGGTCGAGCCGGGGTGCGCGGCGCCGCGGATCGCGGCCTCCAGGGGGAGGAGCGCCTCGCCCTGGGTGACGATCACGTCGGCCTCGGTGTGCAGCAGCGCGGCCACCTGGTCCTCGATCGCCGCGAACTCGGCGGCGCTGAGCGGGGGCAGGTCGAGGAAGGGGCTCACGTCTTTTTCGCCTTTCGCGGGGGTGGGGTGCGGAAACGAGTCTGCCGCATCATGACTGCTTACACGGCACCCGCCCGTCGGTAGAGTGCGGCCATGAGCGAGCGGAGCGAGGCGGGCGCATGAGTGATGGTGCGGTGCTGCACGTGCGGGGTCGGGTGCTGGTCGGGCCCGAGGACGTCCGGGACGAACTCTGGGTGGTGGACGGCCGGGTGAGCTTCACCCGCCCGCCGACCGCCGAGGACGTGCGGACGGTGACCGGCTGGGTGCTGCCCGGCCTGGTGGACGCGCACTGCCACGTCGGACTGGACGCGCACGGCGCGGTGGACGCCGAGACCAGCGAGAAGCAGGCGCTCACCGACCGGGACGCCGGCACCCTGCTGATCCGCGACGCCGGCTCGGCCGCCGACACCCGGTGGATCGACGAGCGCGAGGACCTGCCCCGGATCATCCGGGCCGGCCGGCACATCGCCCGCACCCGCCGCTACATCCGCAACTACGCTCACGAGATCGAGCCCGGCGACCTGGCCGCCTACGTCCGGGCCGAGGCCCGGCGCGGGGACGGCTGGGTGAAGCTGGTCGGCGACTGGATCGACCGCGAACGCGGCGACCTCGCCGCCTGCTGGCCCGGCGACGCGCTGGCCGAGGCGATCGCGGCGGCGCACCAGGAGGGCGCCCGGGTCACCGCGCACTGCTTCTCCGCCGAGTCGCTGCCGGACCTGCTGGCGGCCGGGATCGACTGCGTCGAGCACGCCACCGGGCTGACCGAGGAGCTGATCCCGGTCTTCGCCGAGCGCGGGGTGGCGATCGTGCCGACCCTGGTCAACATCGCCACCTTCCCGGACCTCGCGGTCGGCGGCGAGGCCAAGTTCCCGGCCTGGGCGGCGCACATGCGGCGGCTGCACGAGCGCCGGTACGACACCGTCGGCGCCGCGCACGACGCGGGCATCCCGGTGTTCGTCGGGACGGACGCGGGCGGCTCGCTGGCGCACGGGCTGGTCGCGGACGAGGTGGCGGAGCTGGTGAAGGCGGGACTGAGCCCGGCCGAGGCGCTGTCGGCGGCGAGCTGGGGCGCGCGCGAGTGGCTGGGGCGGCCCGGGCTGGAGGAGGGCGCGCCGGCGGACTTCGTGGTGTACGCGCAGGACCCGCGAGCGGACGTCCGGGTGCTCGCGGACCCGCGGCTGGTGGTGCTGCGGGGGCGGCCGGTCGGGTAGTCGCGCGGGGCCGCCGCGAGGGCCCGGCGGGACGGTCGTGCGGGCTGGTCCGTACCGTCGCGCGGGCCCGCCCGTACCATCGCGCGGGCCAGTCCGGGCCGTCGCGCCGGCCTTCCTCGGCGGCCCTTCGATCGCATGATCATCCGCTGAAAGCCCTGTCGGTGTAGGCCGATAGGGTGGCGACCATGGCACCGCGTCCACTGAACGAGATCGTCGAGCCCGGCTGGGCCGCCGCCCTGGAACCCGTCGCCGGACGGGTCGCCGAGATGGGCGACTTCCTGCGCGCCGAACTGGCCGCAGGCCGCACCTACCTGCCCTCCGGCCCGAACGTGCTGCGGGCCTTCCAGCAGCCCTTCGCCGACGTGCGGGTGCTGATCGTCGGGCAGGACCCGTACCCGACCCCCGGCCACGCCGTCGGGCTGAGCTTCTCGGTGGCGCCGGAGGTGCGGCCGATCCCGGCGAGCCTGATCAACATCTACCGGGAGTACGGCACCGACCTGGGGCTGCCGCAGCCCACCAACGGGGACCTCACCCCGTGGACGCGGCAGGGCGTGCTGCTGCTCAACCGGGTGCTCACCGTCCAGCCGCGCAAGAGCGGCCAGCACCGCGGCAAGGGCTGGGAGGCCGTCACCGAGCAGGCGATCCGGGCGCTGGTGGCGCGCGGCGGCCCGCTGGTCGCGATCCTCTGGGGGAGCGACGCCCGCAACCTGCGCCCGCTGCTGGGCAACGTCCCGTCGGTGGAGTCGGTCCACCCCAGCCCGATGTCGGCCGACCGCGGCTTCTTCGGCTCGCGGCCGTTCAGCCGGGCCAACGAGCTGCTGGTGCGGCAGGGGGCTCAGCCGGTGGATTGGCGGCTGCCGTAGCAGACAGGCCGTAGCGGACCGGGCCGTAGCGGGCCGGCCGTAGCAGAGTCGAGTCAGTGCAGAACGCCAATATCACTCCAACGAGTGAAATGACTTTCTGTGTTACTCATGTGACGGATTGTTCGAGAAGACTGGCGTCTCATCGTTTCATCTGTGTGGGGGTATCGCCATGTCTTCTCGCCGAATCGTTTCCGCCGCCGCGGCCACCGCCGTGGTGGCGAGCACGCTGCTCACCGCCGGGCCCGTCCAGGCGGCCGAGCCCGCCCCGTCGCCCGGCAAGGCGCGCGCCGTCACCGCCGAACTCGACCTGGACGTCAGCCTGTTGAACAAGGCCGTGGACATCCCGGTGAACGTCGCGCTGAACAAGGTGGAGTCGCCGGCCCAGCGCGACGGGTCGGTCCTGACGGCCACCGTGGCCGGGATCGACCAGACCGGCCCGGTCGAGCTGGTCAAGGCCGACATCGGCAAGTCGGTGACCAGGGTCGACGCCAAGGGCGCCACCGCCTCCGTCAAGCTGGTCAATGCCGACGTGCACGCCCCCGGCCTGCCCGCCACCGCGCTGCTCGGCCTGGAGGCGATGAGCGCCGAGGCGACCTGTCCGGTGGACGGGCAGCCCACCGCCGACGTGGTCGCGCCGGTCAAGCTCAGCGTGCTCGGCAAGCCGGTCACCGTCGGCCTCTACGGGCCGACCAAGGTGGACGTGCCGCTGGTCGGCAGCGTCTCGGTGGAGTTCTCCAAGAAGACCGTGACGACGACCGCCGCCGCCGCCTCCGCGCTGGAGGTGCAGGTGGAGGTGAACCCGCTCAACCTGAACGTCGCCAAGGTCACCGGGAAGGTCACCGTCGCCTCGGTGAGCTGCGAGAAGCCCTCCTCGCCGGCGGTCGGCCAGGCCACTCCGTCCGGCCAGGCCACTCCGGCCGTCCCCTCCGGTCAGGCCACCGGCGGCGGCGCGCCCACCGGTGCGCCCGCCGCCCAGCCGGTCGCCGACACCACCGCCTCCCGCACCGCCGCCCCGCAGGCCGCGGTCGAGAAGACGGAGAAGGCGGAGAAGGCGGAGAGGCTGGCCGCCACCGGCGGCAGCAGCGCCACCGGCCCGCTCGCCGCGGGGGCCGCCGCCCTGGTCGCGGGCGGGGCGGCCGCGCTGTGGGCCACCCGGCGACGCCGCGCCGCGCACGCCCGCCGTCACTGACCACGGCGGCCGCCCGCGACCGCATCCGTCGTCACTGACCACGCGGGTGCCGTCACCGACGGCACCCGGGACGGCGGGAGTGCCGCCCGCGGCACTCCCGCACCGTGACGGTGTCAATGCGGACGGTTGGTTCACATGCGCGTTACACGAGAGGAACAACCGGGAAACGGCGGCTTGCGACGCTACGCGGGCACCCACCACCCAGCAATGCGAGGGACACGACGTGGCAATCAAGGCCGAGTACATCTGGATCGACGGCACCAAGCCGACCGCGAAGCTCCGTTCCAAGACTCGCGTCCTGCCCAACGCCGACAAGATCCCCACCTGGGGCTTCGACGGTTCCTCGACCAGCCAGGCCGAGGGCCACGCCTCGGACCGCGTGCTGGACCCGGTGCGCGTGGTGCCGGACCCGATCCGCGGCGGCGACCACATCCTGGTCCTCTGCGAGGTCCTGGAGACGGACGGCACCCCGCACGTCTCCAACACCCGCGCCCTGCTGCGCGAGGTCGCCGAGAAGTACGCCGCGCAGGAGTCGATCTTCGGCATCGAGCAGGAGTACACCTTCTTCAAGGGCTCCCGCCCGCTCGGCTTCCCGGAGGGCGGCTACCCGGCCCCGCAGGGCGGCTACTACTGCGGCGTCGGCGCCGAGGAGGTCTTCGGCCGCGAGATCGTCGAGCTGCACCTGGACCGCTGCATCGACGCCGGCCTGGCCATCTGCGGCATCAACGCCGAGGTCATGCCCGGCCAGTGGGAGTTCCAGATCGGCCCGGTCGACGCGCTGACCGTCTCGGACGACATGTGGATCGCCCGCTACCTGCTCTACCGCACCGCCGAGGAGTTCGGCATCGACGCCACCCTGGACGCCAAGCCGGCCCGCGGTGACTGGAACGGCGCGGGTGCCCACACCAACTTCTCCACCAAGGCGATGCGCGAGGGCTACGACGCCATCATCACCGCCTGCGAGTCGCTCGGCGCCTCCCAGGAGAAGGTGCTGGAGCACGTCAACCAGTACGGTGACGACATCCAGTCCCGCCTCACCGGCAAGCACGAGACCGCCCCGTGGAACGTCTACAGCTACGGCGTCTCCGACCGCGGCGCCTCGGTGCGCATCCCGTGGCAGGTCGAGGTGGACAAGAAGGGCTACATCGAGGACCGCCGCCCGAACGCCAACGTCGACCCCTACGTCGTCACCCGCCTCCTGATCAACACCTGCTGCGAGGCCCTGGAGAAGGCCGGCCAGGTCTGATCCACCCGCCCCACCCGGGCACCCGCACCACGCCCCGCAGGCCCCCTCCCGGTGCAGGAGGGGGCCTGCGGGCGTTCCGTCGTGTGTGGCCCTCGGGCATGGTGGTGTCCGGGGTGGACGGTGGGCCTTGATCGGGTGGGGGAGTTCGCGGAGAATCGGGCCGTGACTGCTTCGGACCGGCCCCTCCTCGTGCGCAGGCTGCACGTGGACCTGGGGCGGGTGTGGGCGGACGGGTGTCGTGGTCGGTGGGTTCCGTCAACCGACCTCAGGCAGTACCGGCCCCAGGAGTGTGTCCGTCCATGGCTCTCACCTTCCACTGGTTCCTCCCCACCAACGGCGACAGTCGGCTGATCGTCGGCGGCGGGCACGGCTCCACGCCCGGCGCGGCCGGGTCGGACCGGCCGCCGAGCATCGGTTACCTCGGCCAGATCGCCCGCAGCGCCGAGCAGTTGGGCTTCGAGGGGGTGCTGACGCCGACCGGGGCCTGGTGCGAGGACGCCTGGCTGACCACCGCGATGCTGAGCCAGGTGACCGAGCGGCTGAAGTACCTGGTGGCCTTCCGGCCCGGGCAGATCAGCCCGACGCTGGCCGCGCAGATGGCCGCGACCTACCAACGGCACACCGGCGGGCGGCTGTTGCTCAACGTGGTGACCGGTGGGGAGTCCGCCGAGCAGCGCGCCTACGGGGACTTCCTGGACAAGGACGCCCGGTACGCCCGGACCGGGGAGTTCCTGGACGTCACCCGGCGGCTCTGGGCGGGGGAGACGGTCGACCACCACGGCCCCCACCTGCGGGTCGAGGGGGCGCGGCTGAACCGGCTGCCGGACCCGGTGCCGGCGGTGTACTTCGGCGGCTCCTCTCCGGCCGCCGGTGAGGTCGCGGCCCGGTCCGCGGACGTCTACCTGACCTGGGGCGAACCGCCCCTCCAGGTCCGCGAGAAGATCCGCTGGATCCGCGAACTGGCCGCCGCCCGCGGCCGGACCGTCCGGTTCGGCATCCGGCTGCACGTGATCACCCGGGACACCGCCGCGCAGGCCTGGGCGGAGACCGAACGGCTGCTCGCCGCGATGGACCCGCGCCGGGTGCGGGAGACCCAACGGGCGCTCGCCGAGAGCGAGTCGGAGGGGCAGCGGCGGATGCTCGCGCTGCACGGCGGCTCGGCGCGGCGGCTGGAGGTGCACCCCGGCCTGTGGGCCGGCATCGGGCTGCTGCGCGGCGGCGCGGGTACGGCGCTGGTGGGCAGCCACCGCGAGGTCGCGGACCTGATCTGCGAGTACCACGGCCTGGGCATCGACGAGTTCGTGCTGAGCGGGATGCCGCACCTGGAGGAGGCGTACTGGTTCGGTGAGGGCGTGCTCCCGCTGCTCGCCGCCCGCAACCTCTGGAGCCGCCCGTGACTCCCGGGTCCGCCCGTGACTCCCGGGTTCGCCCGTGACTCCTGGCGCGGGAACCCGATCGTGACCGGCAAATCGCTGGTCAAGCGCCTCTGACGGATCGAGAATTCATGGCATGACCCAGCAGCCCCTGCTCCTCCTCGACGTGGACGGACCGCTCAACCCCTACGCCGCGCCGAAGCGGAGGCCCGAGGGCTACACCACCCACCGCCTGCGCCCCTCCTGGTGGGTGGCGAAGCAGGAGCACCTGGCGGCGGTCCAGGCCCGGCAGGCGACGCGCGCCAAGCACGCCAAGCCGCCGGCCGTCCGGGTCAAGCCGCTGCGGGTCTGGCTCAACCCCTCGCACGGCGAGGAGCTGCTGGCGCTGCCGTACGAACTGGTGTGGGCCACCGGGTGGATGGGTGAGGCGAACACCCACATAGGCCCGCACATCGGCCTGCCCGAACTCCCGTACATCCGCTGGTCCGACCTGTTCGGTACGGACCCGGGCGGGTTGCACTGGAAGACCAGGGACGTGGTCGCCTGGGCCGCCGGGCGCCCGTTCGTCTGGGTGGACGACGAGCTCGGCCCTCAGGACGAGGAGTGGATCGCCGCCCACCACCCGGGTCCGGCGCTCGCCCTGCACGTCAACCCCCGGGTCGGCCTGCTGTCCGACGACTTCGCCAGGCTACGGGAGTGGGCGGAGGGTCGCGCTGTTCCGGGGGCGTGAACCATGGGAGGTGGGGCGCGCGGGGCGTGAATGATCCGGTGTAGTGCGCCGTGCGCCCCGTTGTGCACGTCGCGCCGCGCTTTCTAACGTCCCATCATGACCATTCCCACGGAGCCCATCGGCAGCATCCCGCGGCCGAGTACCCTGCTGAACGCCCTGGCCGAGCACGCCGAAGGCCGCTTGCCCGACGCCGACCTGAAGAAGCTGCAGGACGAGGCAACCGCCGACACCCTCGCCAGGCTCGCGGAACTCGGCTGCCCCGTCCTGGTGGACGGCGAGCAGGCGAAGCCGAGCTTCGTCACGTACCCCCTCACCGGGCTGACCGCCCTCGACGGGAACGGCGCCGTCATCCCCTTCGCCGACGGGCACACCCGGCAGCTGCCGCGGCTGACCGCCGGGCCCTTCCGGTACCGGGTCCGCGCCGAGACCTACCTGCGCGAGGCCCTCCGCCACACCTCGCAGCCCGTCAAGCAGGCCGTCATCGCGCCCTCGGCGCTCAGCCTGCTCTATCCGGCCGACGGCATCGACGGCTACTCGCGCGAGGACTTCCTGAAGGACCTGGCCGACGAGGCCGAGGCCGACATCAGGGGCTGCCTGGACGCGGGCGCCCACGTCGTCCAACTCGACTTCACCGAGGGGCGGTTGTCGCTCAAGCTGGACCCGTCGGGCGGTCTGCTGGACGACTTCGTGGCGCTCAACAACCGGGTGCTCGACCGGTTCACCGAGGAGGAGCGTGCCCGCCTCGGCGTGCACACCTGCCCGGGCGGGGACCAGGACTCCACCCACAGCCTGGACGTCGACTACGCCGAGCTGCTGCCGAAGCTCTTCCGACTGAAGGTCGGCAACTTCTACGTGCAGCTGGCGAGCGAGGCCGATCCCGACCGCGTTCTCGCCGTCATCGCGGATCAACTCCACCCCGGGATCAGGGTGTTCGTCGGGGTGACCGACCCGATCGACCCCAGGGTGGAGACCCCGGAGGAGGTGCGCGACCGCGTGCTGGCCGCGGCCCGGCACATCCCGGTCGACCAGCTCGGCACCACCGACGACTGCGGGTTCTCGCCGTTCGCCGACGACACCTCCACCGCGCGTGAGACCGCCTTCGCCAAGATCGCGGCGCGGGTGCGGGGCACCGCCCTGGCGGCGGAGGCGCTCGGGCTCCGGTAGGGGTTCCTGTTCGGCCGTTCGCCGGGCGGCTGGCCGGCCGGCCGGGCCCCTCCGGCGGTCAGGCCGAACCGAGCACGGCCTCAAGGGCGTTGAGGAAGCGGTCGGTGGTCGCCTCGTCCCGGACGGCGATCCGCAGCCACTCCTCGCCCAGCCCCGGGAAGGTGTCTCCGCGCCGGACGGCGAAGCCGTGCTCGCGCAGCCGCTGCCGGACGGCGGCCGCCTCCGGCATTCGCACCAGGACGAAGGAGGCGGCCGGTTCGCCGTACAGCCGCACCGAGCGGAAGGCGGCCAGGCCCTTCACCAAGTGGTCACGCCGGAGCGCGAGTTCGGCCGCCGCCCGGTCCGCCTCGGCGAGCGCCGCAGGGCCGCTGCACACCTCGGCGGCGGCCAGCGCCGGGGTGGACACCGGCCAGAGCGGCTGGGCGGCGGCGAGGCCGGCGATCAGTGGCGCGGGCCCGAGCACGTAGCCGATCCGCAGTCCGGCCAGGCCCCAGGTCTTGGTGAGGCTGCGCAGCACGACGACCCGGCCGGGCAGGTCCCGGACGGAGGCGAGGGACTCCCGCTCGCCCGGGACGGTGTCCATGAATGCCTCGTCCACCACCAGGGTGCGCCCCGGCCGGGCCAGCGCGGCGACGGCCTCGGCGGGGTGCAGCACGGAGGTCGGGTTGGTCGGGTTGCCGAGGACGACCAGGTCCGCCTCCTCGGGGACGGCGCCCAGCCGGAAGCCGTCCTCGGGGGAGAGCAGCACCCGGTGCACCCGGTGTCCGGCGTCCCGCAGCGCTGCCTCCGGCTCGGTGAACTGCGGGTGGACCACGGCGATGTGACGAGGCGTCAGAGTCCTGGCCAACAGGATGAAGGCCTCCGCGGCCCCCGCGGTGAGCAGCACCTCCTCGACCGGGCGGGCGTGCCGGGCGGCCACCGCGGCGCGCGCGCTGCTCTGGTCGGGGTAGGCGGCGAGTTCGCCGAGGGTGGCCGCGAGGTGCTCGCGCAGCCAGGCCGGGGGAGTGCCGGTGCGGACGTTGACGGCGAGGTCGACCAGGCCGAGCCCGTCGGCGCGCACCTCGGCGTCGCCGTGGTGGCGCAGGTCGGGTCCGGGGGTGGTCACGTGGGGTCTCCTTGCGGGGTGGTGCGGGTGGTGCGGGTGGGGCTTGTCGTGCGGGGTGGTGCGGTGTGGGGCTGGTGCGGGCCGGGAGGTGCGGCGGGCGTGACGGGCGGTGCGACCTGCGCGACCTGCGCGGCGGGCCCGTCCGGTGCCGCGGCCCGGGCGATCGCGACCGTGGCCCGCGCCGACTTCCGCTTGGTGACCAGGAGCCGGCCGCCCGGAGCGCTCGCCAGCGCCGCCGCTTCGGCCACGCTCGCGGTGCCGACGGCCGTACCGACCGTGGCGGAGGGGTTCGGCACCGGCACGCCCGCCAGGGCCTCGGGCGGGTGCTCGTCCACCGGCACCCCGCCGAGGCGGTCGGCCGTCCAGCGCACGGCCGGGTGGTCCGCCCTGCCCGTCACGGTCGCCAGCCGGGCCACCGCGGAGCGGTCCAGCCCGGCCTCCCGGAGGGTGTCCGTCAACAGCCGCAGCACCTCGGTCCGCTCGGCGCCGCTGCTCGCGCCGATCCCGACCACCAGGGTGCGCGGGACGACGGCGACCAGTCCGCTCACGTACCGCACCCCTTCGTCCCGAACTCCGGTGATCCCACCACGCCCGGCCGGAACGGGTCAATCGTGGCGGGTGTGACATCGGACGCCAGGCCAGGCGCTGTGCTCGATGCCGGGCCAGGCGCTCTGCCCGACGCTGTGCCAGGTGCTGTGCCCGACGCCGCCGGTCCGCCCCGGGGCCGCCGCGCGCGGCAGGTGTTCGTCTGTTCTTCACTTGTGTTGTGGGGTACACGACACTGCGGTGCTCGTACTGTTCTCGGCGCTCCCGCCCGGGAAGCCCCCGACCTCCGGAGGACCTCATGGCCTTCGCACGACTGCGCACCCCCGGAACCCTCGTCCTCGTCCCCGGCGCCCCCGGCGTCCCCGGCGCCCTCCCGCGCCCCTTCCGCCGCCGCCCGCTCACCGCGCTGGCGGTCGGCCTCGGTCTGGTCGCCGGCTCGCCCGGCCTGTGGGCCGCCGCCGGCAGCGCGGCCGCCGACGCCGCCGCCGGGCTGCCCGCGCCGGACCACGTGGTCGTCGTCGTGCTGGAGAACCACGCCTACAAGCAGGTGATCGGCAGCTCCAAGGCCCCGTACATCAACAAGACCCTGGTGGCCGGCGGCGCGGCGCTGACCAACTCCTACGCGCTCACCCACCCCAGCCAGCCCAACTACTACATGCTGTTCTCCGGCAGCTCCCAGGGCATCGTGGACGACGGCTGCGTGGACGTCGGCGCCCTGCAGGAGCCCAACCTCGCCTCCGAGCTGATCGGTGCCGGCCAGACCTGGGCCAGCTACAACGAGGGCCTGCCCGCCCCCGGCGCCACCGACTGCAGCAGCGGCGACTACGCCCAGAAGCACAACCCGTGGTTCGGCTTCGGCAACGTGCCGACCTCCAGCGCGTACGGCATGGACGCCTTCCCGAGCGACTACAGCACCCTGCCGAAGGTCTCCTTCGTCGTCCCGGACCTCTGCGACGACATGCACGACTGCTCCGTCGGCACCGGCGACTCCTGGCTCCAGACCAACCTCGACGGGTACGCGCAGTGGGCGAAGAGCCACAACAGCCTGCTGCTGCTCACCTTCGACGAGGACGACAAGCTGTCCGGCAACCGCATCCCGACCCTGGTCTACGGCGCCCACGTCGCACCCGGCAGCAGCACCGCCATCACCTACAACCACTACGACGTGCTGCACACCCTGGAGGACCTGGCCGGGGTCAACACCCACGCGGGCAACTCCGCCGGCGCCGCCGACATCACCGGAATCTGGAACTGACGCCCGTGTACGTCGCGGACTCCCGCAGCTCGAAGGCCCCCGGCGGGCCGGCCACGCAGGCCGCGCCGGCCGGCTCCGCCTCCCCGGCCGCCGGTCCGGTGCGGCGGGGCACCGGCCCGCGCACCGTGCCCGGGGCGGTCATCGCCCTCGGCACGGTCAGCCTGGTCACCGACGTCTCCTCCGAGATGGTCACCGCCGTCCTCCCCCTCTACCTGCTCACCGGCCTCGGCCTCTCCCCGCTCGGCTTCGGCCTGCTCGACGGAATCCAGAACGGCTTCAGCGCCCTCGTCCGGCTGGTCGGCGGCCACCTCTCCGACCGCCGCGGCCGCGACGGCGCCGCCCGCCACAAGGCCGTCGCCGCCGTCGGGTACGGGCTGTCCGCGCTGTGCCGGCCCCTGCTGCTGTTCGTCCACACCGTGCCGCTGATCGGCGCCGTGATCGCCGTCGACCGCACCGGCAAGGGTCTGCGCACCGCGCCGCGGGACGCGATGATCTCGCTCGCCACCGAACCGGCGCACCGTGGCCGGGCGTTCGGCGTGCACCGGGCGATGGACACGGCCGGCGCCCTGCTCGGCCCGCTCACCGCCTTCCTGGTGCTGCGGCTGGCCGGCGGGCCGCTGCTCGCCGACGGCGGGGAGCGGCACGGCTATGACGCGGTGTTCACCGTCAGCTCGTGCGTCGCGGCGCTCGGCGTGCTGATCCTGCTGCTGTTCGTGCCGAACCAGCAGCGGGGTGACGACTTGTCGACTTCCGCACCCTCGCTGCGCGCCGGCCTCGCCCTGCTGCGGCTGCCGGGGCTGCGCAGGCTGACGTTCTGCGCCGTCCTGCTCGGCCTCACCACCGTCAGCGACTCCTTCCTCTACCTGCTCGTCCAGCGCCGCCTCGACCTGCCCGTCTCCCTGTTCCCGCTGCTGCCGCTGGGCACCGCCGCCGCCTTCCTGCTGCTCGCCGTCCCGCTCGGCGCGCTCGCCGACCGGATCGGCCGCCACCGGCTCTTCCTGGCCGGGCACGGGGTGCTGCTGCTCGCGTACGGGCTGCTGCTCTCGCCGCTGCGCGGGCTGCCTGCGGTGCTCTGCGTACTGGTGCTGCACGGCACCTTCTACGCCGCCACCGACGGCGTGCTCGCCGCCGCGGCCGCCGACGCGGTACCCGCCGAGCAGCGCGGCGCCGGGCTCGCCCTGGTCGGCACCGGGCAGGCGCTGGCCCGGTTCGCCTGCTCGCTGCTGTTCGGCGCGCTGTGGGGCGCCGTCGGCGGCCCGGCCGCGCTGGGCTGGTCGGCGGGGGCGCTGGCGCTGTGCGTGCTCGGCGCGGCGGCGGTGCTGCGCCCGCCCGGCGCCGTGGCCCCGGGCCCGTCCGGACCGGGCGGCGGCGAGCCCGAATCCGTCGGCGGGCAGCCCGAGCCCGCCGTCGCCGCGAAGCCGTCGGAGACGACCCAGGAGGAGACCCGATGAACCTGCGGAACCGGACCAGGGTGATCATCCTGCTGGTCGCCGTCGTCCTGCTCGGCGCGGTCGGCACCGGGGCCGTCCTGAACGCCGCCGGCCGCACCGCCCGCCGGGACCAGGCCCAGCCCGGCGGGCCGTCCGTCGAGTCGGGGCCGGTGTCACTACAGGTGCAGAGCGGCGGACGACAGCTGTTGTTCCGCAACATGGCCTGGGGCCCGCACCGGGACGAGATCACCACCGTCGCCGCCGACCACCCGGACGGACCCCGCACCGCCTCCGGCGTCCAGTGCCTGCGCTTCCATGCCGCCGCCGGCACCGGCATCTGCCTCCAGGCACAGCGCGGCGCGCTGGAGGACAGCTACCGCGCCGTCGTCCTGGACGACCACCTGCGAGAGCTCCGCTCGTTCCCGGCGGCCGGCATCCCCACCCGCTCACGGGTCTCGCCGTCCGGGCACCTCGCCGCGTGGACGGTCTTCGTCAGCGGCGACTCCTACGCGGGCAGCGACTTCTCCACCCGCACCTCGATCGTGGACGTCCGGGACTGGAACCTGCGGGAGAACCTGGAGGACTTCGCCGTCGTGCTGGACGGCCACCCGTACCAGGCGCACGACGTCAACGTCTGGGGCGTCACCTTCGCCGACGACAACACCTTCTACGCCACCCTCGCCAGCGCCGGGCGGACCCACCTCGTCCGCGGCGACCTCGCCGCCCGCACCCTCACCGCCCTGCACGACAACGTCGAGTGCCCCTCGCTCTCCCCGGACGGCACCCGCGTCGCGTACAAGAAGCGCGTACCCGGCCTGCCCGCCGACTCCCCGTGGCGGCTGTACGTGCTCGACCTCGCCACGATGACCGAGACCGCCACCGCCGAGCAGCGCAACATCGACGACCAGGCGCTCTGGTCCGGCGACGGCACTCTGGTCTACGCGCTGCCCGGCGACTACGGTGCCGATCTGTGGACCGTCCCGGCAGACGGTTCGGGCAGCGCGCAGCCGGTCACCAAGGCCGCGGTCGCCCCCGCCTACCTGGGCTGAGGAACTCTCGGCTACGGTCCCACGTCGAGCAGAGTGTGACGTCCCTGATCGGGCATATTGAACGAATGCCCTGATCAGACGTCCTGATCGAGCGTTCTGATCGAACGGGGGAGCGAGACAACCGTGGACGGCATCCCACCCGAGCGCATGGTGACCGACTCCTGGCCTGCCCTGCACGGCCGCCCGGTCCTACGGCGCACCGTCGCCGTCGGGCTGGTGCTCTGCGTGTCCGTCGCCGCCGCCCTCGTGGTGCGCGGCGTCAACGCGCTCACCGCCGGCACCGCCGGCCGCGAGACCGACCGCGACCGCGCCGAACGCCTCGCCGGCCTCCACCCGTCCCAGCACCCCGGGGTCGGCCGCTTCTACGTCCCGGTCGGCGCCGTCTACACCCACACCTCCGACGGCGCCCCGGTCGCCTACCTGCACTACCGCCTCGGCGGCGGCAGGGCCCCGGGGCTCGGCGACTTCCTCAGCGCCTACGACCTCCCCTCACCCGGCCCGGCCTCGCGGCTCCCGGCCGACCTGGTCGCCGCCCTCGGCGGCGACGAACCGGCCGAGGCCCCGGAACTCCCCGCCTCCCCGCTGCCGCCCGCCGCCACGCCGTCCGCGTCCACCTCCGCGTCCACCGAGGGCCCGTCGCCGGAGGCCGACCCCGACAGCCCGGGCGGCACCGCCGGCACCGCGGGAAACCGGGCGGACCCTCTCACCGCCCCCGCGGACCCCGCCGCCCCGACCCCGGCCGTCGCCCCGGCCCCCGACGAGCCCACCGCCGACGACCCGGCCCCGATCCCGACCCCCACCCCGACCTGGACCCCCACCCCCAGCCCCACCGCCGTCCCCACCCGCACCCCCACCGCCCGCCGCATCTACGTCGCCACCATCCCCGGCGGCCTGCCCGGCGCCGCCGACATCTACATCCGCGCCACCGGCTGACCCACCGCCGGGGTGGATCAGGCCACGTCCCGGTCGATGGTGAAGGCCATGACGCTGCCCGGCTGGAGCGGGAACGGGAGTTGGATCAGTCCGGCAGTGTTGTTGAACGGCGCGGGGAAGGTGGCCCGGACGCTCGCGCCATGGGCGGCCCCGAGTGCGCTGATCTCCGACGCGTTCACGCTCAGGCGGGTCGGCCGGAGTGCCGGGTCGACGGTGAGCCGGTACTCGGCATCGGTGACATGGCGGAACACCTGCGCCTGGATGCGGATCCGTCGGTCGTTGCCCACGAACTTGCGGGCTGTGACGCTCAGCTCCACCAGATGGCCCGCGGTGCTCTGGGCCTCGCGCGGTACCGAGAAGTGTTCGATCCTGGCGCGCCCGCCGACGATGTCCTCGTGCGTGGCGGACGCGCGGTCCAGGTCCCGGTTGTCGACCCGGACCGCGCCGACCGTGAAGACTTCGGGGTCGTCGGGATCCAGGTTGTCGTCGACCATCCAGCGGAGAAGGCACTCGGGCCCGGTGAAGCCGTCCAGTCCGGCGTCGTCGTTGGAAGCGAGGCAGGCGATCGTCACCGTCCCGGGCAGAGCGTCGATCCGGTAGGAGACCCGGAAGCTCTGGTAGAGGTAATCGGGGTGGGCGTCACCGTCCGGTGCGGGCGAGAGCAGACAGTCGTAGCGGTAGGCGGACAGCGCTCCGGCGAAGAGCGGGTCGCGCACCGGGCCGAGGACGTCCTGCATACCGCGGAGTACGGCGCTGTCCACCTGCTCCGTGGTTTCCCGTACGGTGAGGGATCCGATCGCCAGGGTGACGGCCGCCGCCGACACGAAGGCGCCGCCGATGAGGCTGAGGACGGTGGCGATGACCTGCTGGTGGGTCATCAGTGCCGCAGTCACGACGCACACCAGCCCCACCATCAGTGCGAGGGTGTTGACCAGCGCGAGGATCTTGCGCAGTTGTCGTTCACGAGACACGGCCACACGCCACCCCCGCGGGCCGCGTCAGAGCGCCGACCCCTCTGCGATGATCCGGACGATCCGTTCGGAGACCTCCCCGATCTCCTGTGCCGTACGAACGTTATCCGCCTGTCCCTCGGTCAGAAAGACCATGGCGATGCGGTTCACGGGATGCAGGACGATGCCCGCGTCGTTCACGATGCCGCGCAGGCTCCCGGTCTTGTGCCGGACCGGGACATCGTCGTCCAGCCGGGACGGAATCCGGTCGTTTCGCAGGTAGTTGACCAGGTAGCGCCGGACCGGCTCCAGGTGCGGCGTCCGGTCGATGTACTCGACCAGCCGCAGCATGTCCTCGGCAGTGGTGACGTTGGCCCGGCCGAGCGGACCGAGCTCCCGTTCGGAGAATCCGGCGGGGAAGGAGGTGCTGTGCAGCCCGACAGCCTTGACCGTGGCGTCGATCCGCTCCTGGCCAAGAACCGTGCGCACGTGTTCGGCTGCCGGATTGTCGCTGGTTACCAAGGCGAACCCGCACAACTCCCGTACGGTGACGGTCGAGTCGGGATCGAGGGCCTGGAGCACGCTCGGGTACATCGTGCCCGGGAGGGTTCCGACCCGGACGCGTTCGTCGGGGTCGAGCTCGCCGCGTTCTGCCGAGTCGAAGAGGGCGACACCGAGGATCATCTTGGCCAGGCTCGCCGAGGGGAGCACCTCGTCCGCACGGTGAGCGACGGTGAGTCGGGGGCCGTCGAGCGTCTTGACCAGGACGCTGCGCACGCCTGCACCGCCGGCCGTTGCGAATCCTTCGACCTGTGCGGCGATCGCGGAACGCAATCCGTCGGAATCGGCCATCGGGCAATCCCCTTTTCTCCCGCTCTGGTTGGGTCGGGTCAACGGCCCCCTACCCGCGTGGCGGCTCCGTACGCCCTCGGTGTGGAGACCGGGCGGGGCGGAGAAGCCGGGAACGACCGAATGCCTGCGGATGGGCACCCGGCAGGCGTTCGGAGCGGGATGGTCAGCGGGTGGTGGCCGGTGTGGGGTGGGGTGTGGGGGCAAGAGGTGCCGCGGGGGGCGTGGGGGCGGGGGTCGGGGCCGGCGTGCGGCGGGCGGGGGCCTGGCCGACGAGCATGGCGGCGAGGGCGAGGAGGAGGCCGAGGAGCTGCCAGGGGGTGAGGGTCTGGCCGAGGACGAGGAGGCCGCCGAGGGTGGCGACGACCGGGTTGATCAGGCCGAGGAAGGAGGCCGGGCCGGCGCCGAGGTGCTCGATGCCGCGGAACCAGAGGAAGTAGCCGAGCGCGGTGCCGAACACGCCGAGGTAGGCGAAGCCGGCCAGGTTGGTGGCGCTCAGCGCGGGCGGCGCGCCCTCGACCAGGGCGGCGAGCGGGACGAGGAAGACCGAGCCGGCCAGGAGCTGCCAGGCGGTGAGGTCGAGCAGGGTGGCGCCCTCGGGGCGGCCCCAGCGGCGGGTCAGGACGGTGCCCATGGCCATCAGCGAGATCCCGGCGACCATCGCGGCGATGCCGACGCCGTCCAGCCGGGCGCCGCTCTTGAGCACCAGCAGGGCCACTCCGCCGACCCCGACCAGTCCGGCGACCACCGCCCGCCGCCCGGGCCGCACCCGCAGCACGCCGATCGAGAACCCGGCGACGAGCAGCGGCTGGATCGCCCCGATGGTGGCGGCGACGCCGCCGGGCAGGCGGTAGGCGCCGACGAACATCAGCGGGAAGAACAGCCCGATGTTGAGCATCCCGAGTACGGCCGCGCGCCCCCACCAGCGCCCCTTGGGAAGTCGGCGGCCGATCAGCAGCAGGAGCAGCCCGGCCGGGAGCGCGCGGAGTGCGGCGAGCAGCAGCGGGCGGCCCTCGGGCAGCAGCTGGGTGGTGACGAGGTAGGTGGTGCCCCACGCGGCCGGGGCGAGTGCGGCGGTGACGGCGATCCCCGCGCGCTTGCGGTCCATGACGGCCATGGCTTCCCCCTGAACGTTGACTATCTGAACGTTGAGATATTTTCTACGCCCGAGATCGATGAACGTCAAGTATGTGAATGTTAAGATATCCAGGTTGGACAGGCGGGTCCGGACGGCCTCGGGCGGTCGCGGACAGACGGCTCCGGGAGGGCGGCGGACATGCAGCAGCGCGACACCGTGGACGACATCGTCGAGCAGTGGGCCCGGGCCCGCCCCGACCTGGACGCCGGGCCGATGGCGCTGATCGGCCGGCTGCGACGGCTCAACGTCCGGGTCGACAACGCCCTGCGCGAGTACTTCAGCGCCTGCGGCCTGGACTCCTCCGAGTTCGACGTACTGGCCACCCTGCGCCGCTCCGGCGAGCCGTACGAGCTCAACGCCCGCGCGCTGCTCAAGTCCGCGATGGTCACCTCCGGCGCCATCACCAACCGCGTCGACCGGCTGTCCGCCAAGGGCCTGGTCGAACGCAACCCCTGCCCGAGCGACCGCCGCGCTGTCCTGGTCCGCCTCACCCCGGCGGGCAAGGAGCTGATCGACGGCGCCCTGGCCGGCCACGTCCACAACGAGGAGCGCATCCTCTCCGCCCTCGACGCGGAGGAGCGCACCCGGCTCGACACCCTGCTGCGCAAGCTCCTCATCGCCCACGGGGACACCGAGCCGCTCCTCTGAATCGGGCCGCCGTTCGGATCGGGCCGTCCGAGTCGGGCCCCGTCCGAGTCGGCCCGGGCCTGGGCCGTCGCCAGGGGCTGCGCAAGCGGGCCGCACCGACGGGGCCGCACGCCGGGCGGCGTGTCCAGGCGCGTCCCGACCGCGTTATCCCCTGCGGAAGCCCACCGGAGGAGAGGCCCCGATGAAGAGGAAGACCCCCAGGGACATCGCCGTCGACGACCAGCTGCGGGCCGCCGGGGCCGAGGGCGCCCAGTGGCTCACCGCCTCCGGGTGGGGGCCGCCCGTCAGAGTGCCGGTGCAGAAGGCCGCGAAGTGGCAGCAGGAGACCCGGGCCCGGATGCTGGCGTCGCAGCAGGACGAGTCCTGCACGTGGTGCGACCACCTGCTGTACGGCAGCCCGCAGCCCGTCGTCGTGCACGCGGAACACCCGACCCACCTGATTTGCCGCGCCTGCTCGATCGCCGCCCGGCCGCGCCGCGTCTGCCTGGACTGCGGGGAGCCGGCCTCCTCCGCGTCCCCGGCCGACGGGCGCGAGGACGTCTTCATGGGCGCGGTGGCGATCTACACCCGGCTGCGCTGCGCCGCCTGCCAGCGGTCCGACCCGCTCAACGGCACCTTCGGCAGGCGGGCCTGACGCGGCCGCCCCGTAGGCCGCTCAACGTCGCGCGACCAGCGCGTACCGCTCGTCGTCCACCGGGCCGCCCCACAGCTCGGCCTCCCCGGTGAGCGGCTCGACCCGTAGCTCGGACACCAACGGCCGGACGGCCGCGGCGAGTTCCTCCGCCCCGACCCCGCCGCCCCACGGCAGCCGCCCTGCACCGGCCGGGTACGGCGGCGGGACGTCGGCGGTCCGCCCGGCCTCGCGCCAGCGACCCTCGACCAGGACCAGTCGGCCGCCGGGCCGCAGCAGTCGCACCCAGGCGCGCAGCGCCCGCTCGGGCTCGGGGAGCGTCCAGAGCAGGTGGCGCGACAGCAGGACGTCGAAGCTTCCGTCCCGGAGCGGCGGCGCGCCCGCGTCGCCCACCAGGAAACGCGCCGTCAGCCCCGCCGCGACCAGCTTCGCCCTGGCCCGCCCGACCATCCGCGGCGCCAGGTCCACCCCCGTGACCCGGTGCCCGTCCGCCGCGAGCAGCAGCGCCAGCGACCCGGTGCCGCACCCGGCGTCCAGCACGTCCGCCGGCCCACCCGGCACCCACCCCCGCACCCGCCGCACCCACGCCGCCCGTACCGGCCCCGCCCGCAACCCGTGGTCGGGCTCCTGGTCGAAGGCCGCGGCGGCCGCGTCCCAGTACTCGGCGATGGCCCGTCGGCCGGAGTCACCCATGGCACGCATCATCGCAACACCCACCGACACGCGCGGCCTGGTGACCCCGCCGCGATGGACTGCGGAACGTGTTCCGAACTTTCGTCGAGCCATGTCGACTCCCAGCGTGGCGTGCTCGGAGTCGTCGAAGAACTCCGAGCGTGTCGCGGACACCGTGGAGCGGGCCCAGCGCGTGCACGTCACGCGGCGGGGCGGCGAGAGCCGTCGCGGATCCGGAACCGACGGCCGAGCTCACCGGGCCCCTGCCCGGTGACGATGACGGCGAGGTGGCCGAGCCGTGAGCTGCCGCCGCGGGAGTGCGAGGCGACCGCCGGCGACCGGGTGCGGTAGGTCGTGGACGAGGCGGCCCGCGCCGTCCACCTCGTCTACGCCCCGCCCCCGGCGCGCGAGGGGCACCGACGCACAGCCTCTGACCCGGCCTCGACGCCGACACCCCGTGGTGTGCGTGCTCTTCGGCCCCGGGACTGCATGCCCCCTCACCCCGTCTCGCCCAGGGCCGGCGGCTGCCAGCCGTACGTCGGGGCCGAGCGGCTCAGCAGGGCGCGGGCGGGGAGGAGGCCGGCGAGGGTGAGAGCGGCGGTGCGCAGGCCGGTGGCGGCGGGGGAGCGGAGGGCGACGAGGTCGCCGATCCGGCGGGAGCCGGCCACCACGGCGGTGGTGCGGGGGAGCCGGGCGGCGGTGTAGGAGGGCAGGGCGGCGGCCGGGTCGGTACCGGGGGTGAGCAGGGAGGCGAGGACGACGGCGTCCTCGATGGCCTGGCAGGCGCCCTGGCCCTGGAAGGGACACATCGCGTGGGCGGCGTCGCCGAGGAGGGCGACCCGGCCGTGGTGGTGGGCGGGCAGCGGGTCGGCGAGATCCCAGACGTCGTGGCGCAGGACGTGCTCGGGCTCGGCCAGCGCGAACAGCTGCGGTACCGGGGTGCACCAGTCGCCGTAGCGGCGCAGGAGTTCGGCCCGCTCGTCCCCGTCGGCGGCCCGCTCGCCGGCCGGGGCGAGGGCGGCGCCGTAGACGTAGACCCGCCCGTCGGCGAGCGGGACGATCCCGGCGAGGCATCCGCGCCCCCACACCTCGCCGGCGGCGGCCGGGCGGCGGTCGGGGGTGACGACGGCGCGCCAGGTGGTGAAGCCGCTGTAGCGGGGGCCGGGGTGTCGGGGGAAGAGCCGGCTCCGGGTCGGGGAGCGGATGCCGTCGGCGGCGACGACCAGGTCGGCCGTCTCCTCCCCGTCGGTGGTGCGGACGACGGCGGGCTCGGTGGGGCCGCCGGGGGTGACGAGGGTGGCGGGCGAGCCGGTGCGGACGGTGCCCTCCGGGAGCGCGTCGACCAGCGCGTCGATGACGTCGGCGCGGGCGACGGCGGCGATGGTGTCGCCGAAGTAGGCCTCGAACGCCGTGGTGCTGGTTCGGGCCAGCCAGCGGCCGGAGGGGTGGCGCAGCCCGATGGCGGGGTGCGGGGTGGCGAGGGCGCGCAGGCGCTCGCCGACACCGAGCCGGTCGAGGGAGCGCAGGGCGTTGGGGGCCAGGGCGAGCCCGGCGCCGACGGGTTCGAGGGAGTCGGCGCGCTCGTGGACGCGGACCGGGACGCCCCGGCGGTGGAGGGCGAGGGCGGCGGCGAGACCGCCGATGCCGCCGCCGATGACGATCGCCTGCCGACTGCTCTGTGGGCTGCCCACGGGAGGGCTCCTCTCCTTGCACTACGTCCGTAGTGTGCGTCTGCCAGCACCGTACTACAGATGTAGTCCACTGGAAACTACTTCTGTAGTGGTTTGGGATCGTCCGAGGAGAGAGGCCATGATCGGACCCATGACGCCCCCGCGCCCCACCCTGATCGCCGACGCCGCCATCACCCTGATCGCCGAACGCGGCCTGCGCGGGCTGACCCACCGCGCCGTGGACGAGGAGGCCGGACTGCCCTCAGGCTCGACCTCCAACCTCGCCCGGACCAGGGCCGCCCTGCTGGAACTCGCGCTCACCCGGATCGTCGAGCGGGAGACCGAGGAGCACCCGGTCCTCACTGCGGAGCCCTCCGCCGCGGCGTCGCCCACCCCCGCCTGCGCGCGGGACCTCCTCGTCCGGGTCGGCGCCGACCTGCTGCACCAGGCACTCACCACCGGCCGCCGGCTCACCCTGGCCCGCCTGGAACTCGCCCTGGAGGCCACCCGGCGGCCCGAACTGCGCGCCGTCTACGACCGGCTGGGCGGGCGCTTCGCCGACATCGCCGCCGCGCTGCTCGCCCGGAGCGGCTCGGCCGCCCCGACGGCGGACGCCCGGCGCCTGATCCGCTGGTGCGACGGCGTCCTGTTCAACGCGACGGCGGGCAGCGGGCACTGGCACGTCCCGTCGCCGGAGGAACTGCGCGACGAGGTGGCGTCCTACCTCGCCGCGCTGCTCGACCGGGAGTAGCCCGCGGCCCTACGCGGGGGTGCCGGCCCGCCCGTCCGCCGGCCCGTCCGACGAGTCGGCGGCCGCCACCCGTGCCGCCACGGCCCGGGCACAGTCCGCCGCGGCCGCCCGCGAGCTGTCCACCACCAGGTCGTACGCGACCCCCCGGTGCACCGCCTCCGCCTGCGCGGCGGCCATCCCGGCCACCCGGTCGCCGCGTGCGGCCTCCCTCCGCGCGGCCACCGCAGGATCGCAGCGCACCCCGACCCAGAGCACGTCCAGGCCCTCCAGTGCCGCCCGCCAGCGGGCCTGTGAAGCCGCGCCGCCGAGGAACACCTCGTCCACCACGATCCGGGCCCCGGCCCGGGCCATCGCCGCCACCCCGAGCGTCCAGGCGGCGTCCAGCGCGGCGAACGACGGTCCGACCTCGACCGTCCCGTCCCCGCTCTCCAGCCCGCCGATCCCCTCGCCGCCGCTGCGCAGCGAGGGTGGCAGTGCCTCGACCATGGTGTCCGTTCCGAGGTGCAGCCAGGGCTCCGGCAGCAGCTCCTGCAGGCATCGCGCGATGCTCGACTTGCCGGAGCTGGACCCGCCGTTGAGGACGATCACATGCATGCGCGCAGCCTAGGCCCGGACACCGCACGGTGTCGCGGCGTTATCCGCCGGGGGCGCACCCGCCGCGGCGCTATCCGCCGAAGGTCGTTACCCCGCCGCAGCGTTATCCGCCGAAGGCCGCACCCGCCGTAGCGGCCCCCGCCGCGAAGGCCGCCGCCGCGGCCGTGAAGGAGGACGCCAGCGCCGGTGTGCCCGCCCAGTGCAGGTGCAGGTAGGAGGCGTGCACGTTGCTGCCGGCGAAGCCCTCGGCGCGGGGGCCGGGCAGGCGCCAGCCCCAGGCGGGGAGTTCGCCCGCGCCGGGCTCGCAGACCGTGCGGTGGAACTCGTGGCCGCGCACTCGGGTGCCGGCCGGGGCGAGGGGGGAGTCGTGCAGGGCGACCGCCTCCCGGTAGCCGAGGGTGAGCCGTTCGGTCATCCGGGCGTCGACGGCCAGTACGCCGCACATCGGCAGACCGTCCAACTCCCGCCCCAGGTAGAGCAGTCCGGCGCACTCGGCGGCGATCGGCCCGCCCGCGGCGGCGAACGCGGCGATGGCGTCGCGCAGCGGGGCGTTGCCGCTCAGCTCGCGGACGTACAGCTCCGGGAAGCCGCCGCCGATCACCAGGCCGGCCGTCCCCTCGGGCAGGGCCGAGGCGTGCAGCGGATCGAACGGGACCACCTCCGCGCCCGCCGCGCCGAGCAGTTCGGCGTTCTCGGCGTACGAGAAGGAGAAGGCCGCGCCGCCCGCCACCGCGATCCGCGGCCGGCCGGCCACCGGGGCGACCTCGGCCGACGGGTCCCACGGCTCGGCGTCCAAGCCCGGTGCCGTCCGGGCGAGTTCGAGCAGGGCGTCCAAGTCGACCGAGGAGGCCACCAGTTCACCCATGTCGGCGACCGCCTTGAGGGCCTCGGCCGAGCGTTCCACCGCGGGGATCAGTCCGAGGTGGCGGGACGGCGTGGCGGCCGCCGCCGAGCGGCGCAGCGCGCCCAGCACCGGTACGCCGGAGCCCTCCTCCAGTGCCTCGCGCAGGAGTTGCTCGTGCCGGTCGGAGGCGACCCGGTTGAGGATCACCCCGGCGAGCCGCACCTGCGGGTCCCAGGAGGCGAAGCCGTGCACCAGCGCGGCCACCGAGCGGGACTGCGAGGAGCCGTCGACCACCAGCACCACCGGTGCCCGCAGCAGCTTGGCGACGTGCGCCGTCGACGCCAGCTCGCCGCGCCCGGAGGCCCCGTCGAACAGGCCCATGACCCCCTCGACCACCGCGACGTCCGCCCCCGCCGCGCCGTGCAGGAACAGCGGCGCGATCCGCTCCGGCCCGCACAGGAAGGCGTCCAGGTTGCGGCCCGGGCGTCCGGCGGCGAGCGCGTGGTAGCCCGGGTCGATGTAGTCGGGGCCGACCTTGTGCGGCGACACCGCCAGCCCGCGCGCGGCGAGTGCCGCGATCAGGCCGGTGGCGACGGTGGTCTTGCCGGCGCCCGAGGAGGGCGCGGCGACCACGAGGCGGGGAACGGTGCGGGGAACGGTGCGGGGAACGGTGCGGGGGGCGGTGTTCAACGGTCTACCACTCGATGCCGCGCTGGCCCTTGCGGCCGGCGTCCATGGGGTGCTTGACCTTGGTCATCTCGGTGACCAGGTCGGCGAATCCGGTCAGCGCCTCGGGCGCGTACCGGCCGGTGATGACGACGTGCTGGCTGCCCGGGCGGTTCTCGAGCACGGACACCACCTCCTCCGGGTCGATCCACCCCCAGTGCATCGGGTAGGTGAACTCGTCCAGCACGTAGAAGCGGTACGTCTCGGCCGCGAGGTCCCGCTTGACCTGCTCCCAGCCCTCCTTGGCCGCCTCCTCGCTGGACATCTCCTGCTCGGCGGAGCGCTGGATCCAGGACCAGCCGGAGCCCATCTTGTGCCAGTCGACGGTGCCGCCCTCGCCGGAGGCGCCGAGCACGCGCAGCGCGTTCTCCTCGCCGACCTTCCACTTGGCGGACTTCACGAACTGGAACACCCCGACCGACCAGCCCTGGTTCCAGGCCCGCAGTGCCATGCCGAACGCGGCCGTGGACTTGCCCTTGCCGGGGCCGGTGTGCACGGCGGTGATCGGCTGCGTGCGGCGCTGACGCGTCGTCAGGCCGTCGTCGGGGACGCTCTCGGGGACACCCTTGGGCATGTCGGCTCAGGCCGCCTTTCGCATCGTGGTGGTCGCGCGGTTCGCGGATCGGTTCGCGGAGTGGTTCGCGGAGTGGTTCGTGGAACGGTTCTCGGACCGGCTCGTGGGTCGGCTCGTGGAGCGGTTCTCGCGGACGAGCGAGGCGACGCCCTCGGGGCGCAGTTCGTCCAGGCTGACGGCGGTGCCGCCGAGCAGCCCGGCCAGGGTGCGGGCCAGGCCCAGGCGGACCGGGCCGGACTCGCAGTCCAGTACCACGCTCGCCGTGCCCTGCGCCGCGAACAGCGCGGCCGCGCGCTGGGACTGCGCCAGCGCGTCCCGCCCGCCGGTGGCCCGGCCGTCGGTCACCACGACCAGCAGCGGGCGCCGGTCCGGATCGCGCAGCCGCTCCACCCGCAGCACCTCGTACGCCCGCAGCAGGCCGGCGGCCAGCGGGGTCCGTCCGCCGGTGGGCAGCGACTCCAGCCTGGCCGCGCCGACCTCCACCGAGGAGGTGGGCGGCAGTGCCAACTCGGCGCCCGTGCCCCGGAAGGTGATCATGCCGATCTTGTCGCGCCGCTGGTAGGCGTCCATCAGCAGCGACAGCACCGCGCCCTTGACGGCGGTCATCCGCTGCCGGGCGGCCATCGAGCCGGAGGCGTCCACCACGAACAGCACCAGGTTGGACTCCCGTCCCTGGCGCACCTGTTCGCGGAAGTCGTCCTTGCGCAGCAGCAGTGCCCGCCCGCTGCGCCCGCGCGCCGCCTGATACGGCGCGGCGGCCTGGAGGGTGGCGGTCAGGTGCAGCCGGCCGAGCGCGCCCTGCGGGCGGCGGGCGCGGACGGTGTGCCCGCCGGTGGTCTCGGCGGGGGAGCGGCGGCCCTGGGCGCCGCGCCCGGTGCCCTTGACGGTGAACAGCCTGGTCCGGTACGGGTCCCCGGCCGCGACTGGCGCCGACTCCCGTGCGGGAGCCGGATGTTGGGCCGGTACGGGCGGCTGCGCGGGGGCGTCGGCGCCCTCGGTGGCGGGCGCCTCGGGCGAGTGCGCCTCGGGGCCGCCGTCGGACGGCTCGGGTGCGCCGCCGCCGTCAGGGCCGCCGCCGTCGGGTCCGCCGTCCTCCGGCCCCCCGTCCGGCCCGCCGTCGCCGTCGCCGTCCGGGCCGGGCCCGTCGCCCTCGGGCTCCGGGTCGTCCTGCCGGGCGTGCTCCTCCAGGGTGCGGTCCAGCTGCTCCTCGTCCAGCCCCGGCGCGTCGAAGGGGTTGCGGCGGCGCCGGTGCGGCAGCGCCAGCCGGGCGGCTCGTCGGACGTCCTCCTCCAGCACCTCGGTGCGCCCGTCCCAGGCGGCCAGCGCGACGGCGGTGCGGGCCATCACGATGTCCGCGCGCAGTCCGTCCACCTCGAAAGCGGCGCACACGGCGGTGATCTGACGCAGTGCCACGTCGGTGAGCTCGACCGTCGGCAACAACTCCCGGGCCGTGGTGATGCGTTCGGCGAGCGCCCGCTCCTCCTCGGCGAACCGCGCGGCGAAGCCTGCCGGGTCCGCGTCGTAGGCGAGCCGGCGACGGACCACCTCGGCGCGCTCGACCGGGTCCCGGGTGGCGGCGATCTCGACGGTCAGGCCGAACCGGTCGAGCAGCTGCGGCCGCAGCTCGCCCTCCTCCGGGTTCATGGTGCCGACCAGCAGGAACCGGGCCGCGTGCCGCACCGACACTCCCTCGCGCTCGACGTACGAGCGCCCCATCGCGGCGGCGTCCAGCAGCAGGTCCACCACGTGGTCCTGGAGCAGGTTCACCTCGTCGATGTACAGCACGCCGCGGTGCGCCCTCGCGAGCAGCCCGGGCTCGTACGCCTTGACGCCCTCGGCCAGTGCCCGCTCCAGGTCCAGCGAGCCGACGATCCGGTCCTCGGTCACGCCGACCGGCAACTCGACCAGCTGGGACGGCCGTTCGGACGCGGACGGGGTGGCGTGCGGCCCGTCCGGGCACTGCGGGTCGGGTGCGGCCGGGTCGCAGGCGAAGCGGCAGTCGTCCACGGTGGCGATGGACGGCAGCAGGCCGGCCAGCGCGCGCACCATGGTCGACTTCGCGGTGCCCTTCTCGCCGCGCACCAGCACGCCGCCCACGGCTGGGGAGACCGCGTTCAGCAGCAGGCCGAGCCGCAGGTCGGCCATGCCGACGATCGCGGTGAACGGATAGCGGACGTCGGTCATGCGTCACTCCCAGGGGCCCCGGGCGGGAGGAACGGCAGCGATCCGGCCGCCGGCACCCCGCCCTCGATCAGCTTCCACAGCGCGTCGGTGTCCGCGTGCTCCTCGATCAGGTCGCCCAGCCGGTCCAGCCGGGCCTCGCGCGCCGCGGCGAAGGAGGTGTCCGGCGCCGGGACGAACGCCCGCCCGGACAACTCGGCGACCTCGCGCAGGAGTTCGCGACGGAATCCGTCGTTCTCCAGCGCGCCGTGCCAGGTCGTGCCCCAGACCGCGCCCACCCGGCAGCCGTCCAGGAAGGCGTCCCCGCCCTCGACCGCCACCACTCCGTGGTGGATCTCGTAGCCCTCGACCCGCTGCCCGTACGCCTCGCCGACCGGGCGGGCCAGCACCTTCTCGGCGCCGAACCGCACGTGCGTCGGCAGCAACCCGAGGCCCTCGACGGCGCCCGCCTTCGACTCGACCTCGTCCACGATCGAGTGCGCCAGCATCTGGTAGCCGCCGCAGACCCCGAGGACCGGCAGGCCGGCCGCCGCCCGCGCCCGCAGGGCCGGCTCCAGGCCGCGCTCGCGCAGCCAGGCGAGGTCCGCGACGGTGGCCCGGGTGCCGGGCAGTACCACCAGGTCGGCGTCGGCCAGCTCCTCCGGCCTGGTCGCCCAGCGCACCAGCACGCCCGGCTCCTGCACGAGCGCGTCCACGTCGGTGAAGTTGGACAGCCGGGGGAAGCGCACCACGGCCACCCGCAGCACGTCCGCGCCGAGCGGCCCGGGCCCGTCCGCCCGGTCCACCACCGTGGACAGGTCCAGCGAGTCCTCGGCGTCCAGCCAGAGCCCGGGCAGCATCGGCAGCGTGCCCAGCACCGGACGGCCGGTCAGCTCGCGCAGCATGTCCAGTCCGGGTGCCAGCAGGCGCGCGTCGCCGCGGAACTTGTTGACGAACCAGCCCGCCACGTGCCGCTGGTCCTCCGCCGACAGCAGCGCCAGCGTCCCGTACATCGCCGCGAAGACCCCGCCCCGGTCGATGTCCCCGACCACCACCACCGGCAGGGCGGCGGCCGTGGCCAGGCCCATGTTGGCGATGTCGCGGTCGCGCAGGTTGATCTCGGCGGGCGAGCCCGCGCCCTCGCAGACCACCACGTCGTAGCGGCGGCGCAGGTCGGCCAGGCACTCCAGGGAGCGCTCCAGCAGGACGGGCTTGCGCTCGCGGTAGTCCAGCGCGCCCACCTCGGCCACCGGCCTGCCGAGCAGCACCACCTGGCTGCGGCCGTCCGCGCCCGGCTTGAGCAGCACCGGGTTCATCGCCGCCTCCGGCTCCACCCGGGCGGCCTGCGCCTGCATCGCCTGGGCGCGGCCGATCTCGGCGCCGTCGGAGGTGACGAAGGAGTTCAGCGACATGTTCTGCGCCTTGAACGGCGCGACCCGCACGCCCTGGCGGGCGAGCCAACGGCAGATCCCGGCCGTCACCACGCTCTTGCCCGCGTCCGAGGTCGTCCCCGCGACCAGCAGTGCGTTGCTCATCCCCGTCCCCTCATCCTCGGCAGCAGTCGCTTCGTCGGCACCCGTTCCGCGGGCACCCGTTCTGTCAGCGCCCGTTTCGCCAGCACCCGCAGCAGGACGTGCCCCGCGACCGTCGTACCCAGCGCCAGCGCGCCCACCCGCCGGGAGAGCGCGCAGGCCCGCTCGATGTCGTCCACCGTCACCGGCCGCAGCTCCGCGCCCAGTACCGGCCGGTTCTCCACGCGCTCGCCGTACCGCAGCGTCCCGCCCAACCGGACGCCCACCGCGCCGGCGAACGCCGACTCGGCCTGGCCCGCGTTCGGGCTCGGGTGCGCGGAGCCGTCGCGCCGCCAGACCCGCCAGGCCGTCCGCGGTTCGGGCGCGGCTGCCACCGTCAGCAGTGCCGTCAGCCGGGCGCCCGGCCAGCCCGCCAGGTCGTCCAGCCGGGCCGAGGCCCAGCCGAACCGGGCGTAGCGCGGCGAGCGGTGGCCCACCATGGCGTCCAGGGTGTTCACGGCGCGGAAGGCGAGCAGGCCGGGCGTGCCGGCCAGGGCGCCCCAGGTCAGCGCGTTGACCACGGCGTCGGCGGTGTTCTCCGCCACCGACTCGACCACCGCCCGGGCGATCTGCTGCCCGTCCAGCGCGCTCGGATCCCGTCCGCACAGGTGCGGCAGCCGTTCCCGCGCGGCCGTGAGGTCGCCCGCCGCCAGCGAGCGGCCGATGGTGCGCGCCTCCCGGGTCAGCGAGGTGCCGCCGAGCACCGTCCAGGTCGCGGCCGCCGCCAGCGCCGCCCGGCCCAGCGGGCGCCGGCCCACCGTACGGTCCAGGGCGAGCGCGCCCGCCGCGACCGCGCCCACGCACAGCGCCGTGTACCCGGCCCCGGCGGCGCGGCCGTCGCGCCACAGCCGCCGCTCCAGCCGGGTCGCGGCGCTGCCGAAGACGGCCACCGGGTGGCCCCGGCGGGGGTCGGCGAAGCGGGCGTCGGCGGCGTAGCCCGCGGCGGCGCCGAGCGCGAACGCGGCGGCGCGGGTCAGCGGACGGCGCGCGGAAGGCGCGGGCGGGATCATCGGTCGCACGGCGGAGGGCAGCTCGGGGTCGGGCAGGGCGGGGCAGCCTGCATCGCGTGCGTGTCCTCACTCAGGGTCCGCGCCCTGGATCGACGTGACGGCGGCGAGAGTCTCCTGGCTTCCGGGTCGAACGCACCCTCGGAGCCTTCCAGCGGCCGTCGACGGCCCGCCGTGGCGATGTTCCGAGCGTGCTCCCCGGTGACAGTGGCGGGACCGCGCCGGACTTCCACCGGCTTCCTCTCCATGCCTCCGTTTGGCCCCAGGATCCCATCACGGGCTCGAACCGGGAGTCAACCGAGGTCACGGAGGGGTTGGTCACACGCGGACGCCGCTGACGCCCGTGGGCCCGGTCGGCGCTGCGGGCCGAGGACGGGGCCTGCCACTGCCTGCCCTCGTCCTCGTCCTCGGCCTTCGTCTTCCCGCTGGCCCGCCGTCCTCGCCACCCGTCCGCGGCGCCACCTCGGCAGAGCCAGGGCCGCCGGCTCCTCGGCAGGGCCGGTCCGCCGCCCGGGTGACCCGGACGGCCCAGCCCGGTGGCCGAGCGGGCGGGGCGCCGGTGAACTGGTGTCCGAACACCGTCCGGTCCGTGAGGCAGGAGAGCGGGGAGCGAAATGCGTTGGGGAACCGCAGCCGTCGTGGCGGCCGCCGCGGTCGGGGCCGCCGTGCTGGTGATCGGCCGTCGGGCATCCGAGCGGATGGTCCGTCCGGTGACCACCGTTCAGGAGTCCGCTCCGGTCGTGGTCCGCGGCCTCGCCCCCGGCCGGGTCACCTTCACCCGCGGCCCCGGGAGCCTGCGCCCCGGCCGCTGGGCGGTCGAGTGGGCGGACGGCGGTCACGCGGTCGTCGAGGAGATCCTGCACGGCGACGAGCAGGAGGTCACCCGCCGGCTGGTCCGCGCCGACCGGGGCACCCTCACCCCCGGCACCGAGGTCCGCTTCACCCCGCGGGTCCACCTCGGCGACCCCACCGAGGCGCTCGGCCTCGCCTTCGCCGACACCGCCGTCGACGGCGAGCTCGGCGCCCTTCCCGCCTGGCAGCTCGACGGCAAACGCGGCACCTGGGTGATCCTGGTGCACGGCCCCGAGGCCGACCGTCGGCAGACCCTCCCCGTGCTCCCCGTCCTCGACCGGCTCGGCCTGCCCGCCCTCGCCGTCACCTACCGCGGCGACCGGGGCGCCCCCGCCTCCCCGGACGGGCTCAGCCACTTCGGCGAGACCGAGTGGCGCGACGTCGAGGCGGCGATACGGCTGGCGCTGCACAGCGGCGCCGGCAACGTGATCCTCTACGGTTGGTCCCTCGGTGCGACCATGGTCCTCCACACGGCGGCCCGCTCCGCCTGGTCGCACGCCGTCCGGGGCCTGGTCCTCGACTCGCCCGTGCTCGACCGCCCGGCCTCCGCCCGCCGGGACGCCGCCCGCTCCGGCTTCCCGGGCGTCGCGGCGGAACTCGGCGCCCTCGCCGCCGAGGGGCGGACCGGCGTCGAGCTCGCCGACTTCGGCCGCATCGCCGAGGGCGCCGACCTGCGGGTGCCCACCCTCCTCCTGCACAGCCCCGAGGACCGGATCGCCCCCTTCGGCGCCGCCGAGAAGCTGGCCGCCGCCCGCCGCGACGTGGTCAGCCTCCAGGCCTTCCCCGGCGCCGACCACGCGACCCTCTGGAACAGCGCCCCCGAGCGCTATACCGAACTCCTCCGCCGGTGGCTCACTCCGTTGCTCTAGCCGCCTTCCGCGCGAGTCCTGTCGCGCGAGCCGTTCCGCGCGAGCCGTTCCATGCGACCCTTTCCGCGCGAGTGCTGCCGTACGAGCCGTCCCGCGTGAGCCCCCCTCTCCGCGCGGGGCGCTTTCGGCCGGGTCCCGTCGGTTTTTCCGTTCGGCTTCCCCCCGTCCACGAATGAACGTTTCTCCCATGACGTCGAGCGCGCACGAGAAGTCGGCCCGTCGACTCTGCTGGCGAAGTCGCTCGGGGTGGGTGTGGGACAGTGAGTGCCGACAAGGTGCCTGTCTGTAGGGGTGGTTGTGCTTCGTCCTGGTGGG